>CANQSO010000019.1 GCA_947626535.1 uncultured Bacilli bacterium
TAAGCGGATACCTCGCTCTCGAAGAGAGTCAATCGTTCAGTGAACGATTGAGGGCTCTGCCCCGAGGTAGTTCATTTGTATTATTGGTTTGTTTTTGTTATAATACAGTTTAAGGAGTGGGAAAGAATGAAAAAAATTAAATTATTGTTGTTATTAGCAGTTGTAGGATTTATTTTACCATTTGGGGTAGATGCCGCAAGTAAGAAGAATGTATATATCTTTAAGGGAGCTACTTGTGGGTTTTGTAAAAAGGCTTTAGAATTTTTTCAAAATTTGATAAATGATAAAAATTATGCTGATAAATTTGATTTAATAGAATATGAAGTATGGAATAATGAAGAAAATTCTAAATTAGGTAAAGCTGTAGCTGAAGAATTAGAAGAAGAAATGGATGGAGTTCCATATATAGTAATAGGTGATGTAACTTTTAGTGGATATACTACAAGTTATGATGATCAAATTAAAGAAGCTATTAATAATTTTTATGAAGATGATGAAGCTGTAAGTGTTGTTGAAACAGTTAGAGATAGTGGAGAATATAATGTTACTCCAGAATATACATTAGTAAAAAATGAAAATAAGGGTAATGCAGATGCTATTATTGCTATAGTTATTATTGTAATTGCTATTGGTGGTTTTGGATATGTAGTTTACTTATCTAGAAAAGATAATACAAGTAAATATTATGAAAAACCAGTTAAAAATGAAAAAGTAGAAGAAATTAAAGAAGAAGAAAAAGTTCCTGAAAAGAAAACAACAAGTGCTAAAAAAACAACAAGTGCCAAAAAAACATCTAGTAGTAAAAAAACAACAACAAAAAAAACTAATTCTAAAAAAACTACAACAAAGAAGAAATAAATAATAAAAAATCGCAAATGATATTTTAATCGTTTGTTTTTTTTACTTGACTTATGGGGGGGGGTAAAGTTATATAATTACTTAAGAATATGGTGATTATATGAAGCTAGAAAAGTATGTTGAAAAAAGTAAGAAAAAAAGAAAAGTGCTTTTAATGAGTTTAGGAGTAATAGTTTTAATAAGTATTTCTTTATTACTTTATAAAACCTTTGCATCATTTACTGAGAGTGCCGAATTTCAGATAATGAATGGTAAAGTAGATTATTTTGGAAATAGTGATATTTATTTTGTATTTTATAAAGGTAATGAATTATTAGATGAAATGCCTCAGAAAGATAATAAAGAAAATTTAGTGTTTGACTATGCGATATGTGATAATGGAGCAAGTATCGAATGGAATAGTGAAGAATGGGCTCTATTAGTAAAAGGATTAAATAAAGTTAAAACTAAATGCAGTTTGTATTTTAAAGTAGAAATTTCTACACAATTGGGTGGAATGAAAGTTCCAGTAGTAGAAGAAGGTAATGGCTTATATAAAGTAGAACATGATGACTTAACAGAGTTAGGAAATGAATGGAATAAAGTAGAATATCGATATGGAGGTAAAAATCCAAATAATTATGTGTCATTTAATAATGAAATTTGGCGAATAATCGGTTTAGTAAATGTTCAAACTGATAATGGAGTAGAACAACGATTAAAAATAGTGAGAACAAATAGTATAAATAATCAAAAAACTTTTGGAGAATATGCATGGGATCAAGACATAGATAGCGATTTTCACAGCAATTATAATTATGGTAATAATTGGACAACAAGTTCATTAAAAAACATGTTAAATGGTATATATTATGAAAGTGGAATAGGAGATTGTTATACACATGATGCCGATTATGAATCAAGAAGAAACACATGTGATTTTAATTCTGGAACAGATCTGCCAAAAGGATTAGATGAAACAGCAAGAAGTATGATTGATAAAGAAGTAATATGGAATTTAGGTAGTTGGAATACCCCTAAGATAACAACAAAAGAATTTTATGAAAAAGAACGTGGTATAAATCCTGGAAGTAGTGGTAGTCCAAGCGAATGGAGTATTATGACTGATGTGGGGGAAAAACATAATGGAATAGGGTTAATCTATCCAAGTGATTTTGGCTATGCCGTTGGTGGGAAAGAAAGAATCAATTGTTTAACAAAAAATTTATTTGATTATGATGGAGATAATTGTAAGAGTAATGATTGGTTAGACTTAGGTAGTACTTGGACTCTATCGCCAGATTCCTCATACAAATACTTTGTATTTTACATTGATATAGATGGATATCTTACAAATGAAGATGTGAACGTGACGTTTGATGTTTGGCCAACCTTATATTTAACAACCTCAACTAAAATAGTTGATGGAACTGGAGAAATTGGTTCACCATTCATATTAAAATAGTAGACTTTTTGATAACTTATTTAATAATTCTATAAAATTTTATCCTTAATCTTGCATAAATTAATAATATTTTATAAAATTTTAATGGTGATTATATGTTTAATTTTAAAAATAAAGTTGTAATTGTTACTGGTGGTACTCGTGGTATTGGTTATGAAACTGTTTTAAGTTTTTGTAGATGTGATGCTAATGTAATATTGTTTGGAAGTAAATCTAGTAGTGTTCAAGAAGCATGTTCTAAATTAAAGAAATGTGGTTATGATGTTTTAGGGTATCATCCTAATTTATTAGATTATGAAGAAGTTAAAAAAACAATTGATGATATATACTCTAAATATGGTCATATTGATGTATTAATTAATAATGCTGGTGTATCTGATTCTAAAAAAATTGAAGAAACTTCTAGTGAAGATTTTACTAATGTTGTTGATATTAATTTAAAGGCTATGTTTAATGTTATTAAAGGTGTAATTCCTTATATGAAAGAAAGAAAATCTGGAGTTATTTTAAATACTAGTTCAATGGTTAGTATTTATGGACAAGCAAGTGGAGTTGCTTATCCTGCTAGTAAATTTGGTGTTAATGGTTTAACTAAATCTTTAGCTTTAGAACTAGCTTCATATAACATTCGAGTTAATGCTGTCGCGCCTGGAATTATTAAAACTGATATGTTAAGTAATGTTTCTGATGAAGTATTACAACCTTTAGTAAGGTCTATTCCTTTAGGGAGAATTGGTTTACCTAGTGATATTGCTAATGCTTTTTTGTTTTTAGCTAGTGATATGGCAAGTTATATAACTGGAGTTATATTATCTGTTGATGGAGCTGCTAAAAATTAATTCAACTATAAGTTGAGTATATTCAACCTAAAAATGATTTACAATAATAAAGAATGTATTAAAATAAAGTTAGAAAGGAAGTTTTGTAATGAAAAAGTTTTTAAGTGTTTTAATGATTGCTGTAATATTATTAGGAGTTACAGGCTGTGGAAAAGAAGGGAAAAATTTTAAGAAGGAATATGAAGGATTAAATGGTAATAGTGATTATCGTAGTGTAAGTATTCCTAAGAAAAATCCAATTGTTTATGCTAGCGCTAATGAAATAGTTGAAAAATTAAAAAATAATGAAACATTTTATGTTTATTTTGGTTCAATGTATTGTCCTTGGTGTCGTAGTGTAATTGAAAAAGCTTTAGAAGTAGCTAATAACAAGAAGATTAATAAAATTTATTATGTTGATATTTGGGATGGTGAACATAATGAAATTTTAAGAGATACTTTTGAAGTTAATGAAAAAGGTGAAGCTGTTGCAACTAAGATTGGTACAGAAGATTATTATGAATTATTAAATCGTTTAAATCCTGTTTTAGATGATTATGTTTTAACTAATGATAAAGGTGAAAAATTATCATGTAGTGAAAAAAGAATTTTTGCACCAACATTTATATATGTAGAAAATGGTAAAGCTATTAGAAAAGAAACAGGAATATCTGATAAACAAGAGAATGCTAAAGATGAATTAACTGATGAAATTAAGACTGATGAAGAAAACAAATTTAATGAATTTTTCTTAGAGTAATGATATAATATATATTACTAAGGAGGAGTATTTGTGGAAAGTAAAATTATGCCTAAAGTATTTGGGTGGATGTTTATAGGCTTAATGGTTACATTTGCAACTGGTTTTTTTGTCCAAAGTAATCCTAAAATGATTGCATCAATATTTGGCTCAGCATGGTTTTTTGGAATAATTATTGCGGAATTAGTACTTGTTATTCTTTTATCAGCCCGTATTAGAAAAATGAATGCGACAACGGCTAGAATATGTTTTCTATTATATTCATTTGTAAGTGGGTTAACATTTTCAACAATTTTTATCACTTATGAAATGACATCTATTATATTCATTTTCTTAGTTGCGGCTGTAATATTTGGAGCTTTTGCAGTTTTAGGATCAGTTACTAAAAAAGACTTAACTAAAATAGGAAGTTTCCTATTAATGGCATTAGTTGGAATATTAGTTTGTGTTTTATTAAATCTTTTCTTTCATTCTGAAGCTTTAGAAATGATATTATCAATTGTAATTATTGTAGTCTTTATTGGCTTTACAGCTTATGACGTTCAAAAGATTAAATGGTTAAGTGATTCTAATGCTATACCAGAAGAAAACTTAGCAATTTATGGAGCTTTACAATTATATTTAGACTTTATTAATATTTTCTTAGAATTGTTAAGATTATTTGGTAATAGTGATAATTAAGTAGAGGTATCTCTACTTTTTTTTGATAAAAAAATAGTATTTTATTTGAAATTTATGATATTATATTTTTAGGAGGATTGATTATATGTCTAAAGTATATTTTGTTAAAGGTGTTAGTAGTGAAAACCTTATCAAGATTTATGATAAGTTAGGTAAAGAATTACCTGGTAAAGTAGCTGTTAAAGTTCATTCTGGAGAAGAAGGAAATCAAAATTATTTAGGACCAGAATTTATGAAGGATCTTGTTAGTCATGTTAATGGGACGGTTGTAGAATGTAATACAGCTTATGATGGAGCAAGAGATACAACGGAAAAACATTTAGAATTATTAAAAAAACATGAATGGAATAAATATTTTGATGTTGATTTATTAGATGCTAATGAAGACGCTGAATTAGAAATACCTAATGGTAAAGTTCTTAAGAAAAATTATGTTGGTAAGAATTTACTTAATTATGATTCAATGTTAGTTTTATCACATTTTAAAGGTCATCCAATGGGTGGTTATGGTGGAGCTTTAAAACAATTATCAATTGGTGTTGCTTCAAGTAAAGGAAAAAGATATATTCATTGTTGTGGTAATGATGGAACTTATGAAGATATGTTTCATCAAGACCAAAATAGTTTCTTAGAAGCTATGGCTGATGCGGCTTCATCTGTTGTTAATCATTTTAATGGTAATATTGTTTATATTAATGTGATGGCTAATATGAGTGTTGATTGTGATTGCTGTAATGTTGCGGAAGATCCTTGTATGGAAGATATTGGAATTCTGGCTTCATTAGATCCTGTAGCAATTGATATGGCATGTATTGATTTAGTTAAGAATTCTAATGATCCAGGACGTGAACATTTACTGGAAAGAATTAATTCACGAAATGGAATGCATACGATAGATGCAGCAAGTGATTTAAGTATTGGTTCTAAAGAATATGAATTAATTGAAATTGATTAGGCTGAGTATTCAGTCTTTTTTAGTAAAAAAAAAGAATCAATTGCGATTCTTCTTTAATTATTAGAACTATTATTTTGTAAGACAGCTATGATTTGTAAAATTCGGTAAATAAGTTCTAATAAGGCAACAACCATATCATTTACATATTGAATATTATATAGTTTAAATAATTTTTTTAACATTGTTAATTCTTCATCAGTTGCTAAATTATTATTTTTTAAAACTTCATAAGCTTTATTTTGAGCTTTAATTTCGGTTTTTAAAACTTTAATAGACATTATAAAGGAAATTAAATAAAGAATTAAACCTAATGAAGTAAATAATATTGTAAAGGTAAATGAATTACTTTTAATAACTATAATATCAATTAAGACTCCAATAATAATTAAAGGAATAAAAGCTAGTGGTCCAAAATAAATAATAGGCGTTAATTTAATTCTAGTTTTCATATCAGGATCATTTTCTTTATCAAGAATAGCTAAGCATGATTTTTGAGAAGCCATTGCTAAAGAAGATACTGAACATTTTTTCCAAGTTAATCTTCTTAATCTAACCTTCTTAAAAAAATGACTATAACTATTTCCAAAAAGTAATGAACCACTTTTTTTAACTTTAATATGTTCTAGACCATTTTCATCTAATAATTTTCTTGCAATATTTTCTCCAGTCATATTTATACTGTTTTGTTTCTTATTATATTTGTGATATTTAATAGCTAAGATAATTTGAACTATTAAAGCAAAAATAGATACAACAGCAATTAAAATTAAAATTATTCCCATTGAAACAATTACAATGTCAGATACATTATTTAAACTATATCCTAATGATGTTTCCGCAATTTCTCTAAAAAATTCTACCATAAAAATACTCCTTCCTTCTATAACATTATACTTTTAGACAATATTTTAGTCAATTAATTAAAGACTTCTTCTTTAAAATTAGATATAATATAGATAATTAAGAAAGGAATAAGTTATGAAAAAAGAATTAGAAATTAAATTAAATGAGTTAATAACTAAGTGTGAACAATTAAGGAGGTCTCTTTGACTTACCAAGTAAAGAACAAAAAATTAAAGAATTAGAAAGTCTTACTTTAGAGCCTAATTTTTGGGATGATATTGATAGATCTTCACAAGTTAATAAAGAATTAACTAATTTAAAAAAAGTTTGTCAAGATTTTAATAATATTTTTAATTCGCTTAATCTTAACTTAGAACTTATAAACATTTTAAATGATAATGAATTAGAGTCTTTAGAAAGAGATATCCTAAAAATTGAAGAAAGTCTTAATGATTTAGAAATTAATACCGTTTTAAATAATGAATTTGATGAATGTAATTGTTATTTAGAAATTCATCCAGGAGCAGGAGGAACTGAATCTTGTGATTGGGCTAGTATGCTTTTAAGAATGTATGAACGTTTTTGTGAGAAAAATGATTATACTTATGAAGTAATAGATGAACAAAAGGGTGATGAAGCTGGTCTTAAAAGTGTAACTATTTTAATTAAAGGCTTTTATGCTTATGGCTATTTTAAAGTTGAAAAAGGAGTTCATCGTTTAGTTAGAATATCACCTTTTGACTCAAATAAAAGAAGACATACCTCTTTTGCATCAGTAACCATTACCCCTTTAATAAAACAAGATATCGATTTAGAAATAAAAGAAAGTGATTTAAAAATAGATGTCTATCATTCTAGTGGAGCAGGAGGTCAGTCAGTAAATACCTCCAATAGTGCAGTTAGAATTACTCATTTACCAACTAAAATAGTTGTAACTTGTCAAAATGAAAGAAGTCAATTAAAAAATAAAGATCAAGCTATGAAATTATTAAAAAGTAAATTATATCAATTAGAAAGAGAAAAGAAAGAAGAAGAGTTAAATAAAATAAAAGGGATAAATAATAATATTGATTTTGGAAGTCAGATTCGTAATTATGTTTTAGAACCTTATAAACAAGTTAAAGATTTAAGAAGTGGATATACAACTAGTAATGTTTTAAAAGTATTAGATGGTGATATATTAGAGATTATGAAATCAGTATTGTTAGAAAGGAAATAAAATGAATAAAATTAAAAAATATTTGATAATTATAATTGGGTTATTATTAATGGCTCTTAGTTTTAATTTATTTCAAGTACCATTTAACTTTGCTGCTGGTGGTGTAACAGGTTTATCAATTATAGTTGGTAAAGTATTTAATATTAATGAATCATTATTTATTTTTATAATAAATCAATCTTTAATAATAGTTAGTTTTATAGTTTTAGGAAAGAAAAAAACTTTAAATACAATATTAGGGTCTATAATTTTACCAATTTTAATTTTTATAACTAAACCATTAAATAATATTATATCTTTTCAAAATATTGATTATATTATAGTGGCAATTATGGGGGGATTTATTTATGGTGTTGGATTAGGTTTAATATATAAAAATGGTTACACATCTGGGGGAACTGATATTTTAAATCAAATTTTAGAAGTAAAGGGTAAGATGCCAATTAGTAAAAGTATTATTATAATAGATGGTTTTATTGTTTTATTATCGGCTTTTACTTTTGGGATTTCAGTAATGGTTTATTCATTAATTATGTTAGTGATTATTAGTGTGATATCTAATAAAACTATTTTAGAATTAAATGAAAATAAAGTATTATATATTTATACTAATGAAACTGATAAAATAAAAGAATATTTAACAAATAGTTTTGCATATGATTTAACTATTTTTAATTCTATTGGAGGGTTTAGTAAAGAAAAAAATAAATTATATATGTGTAGTGTTAGTACAAAAGATTATTATGCTATTAAAGAAGGGATAATATATATTGATCCTAAAGCATTTATCATTGTTACTAATTCTTATGAGCAAAAAAATGCTAATGTTTTGATTAGAAGAAAAGGATGAGATTGATAATCTATTAAAAATATTATATAATGTTAATTAGAATAGGATTTGGTATTATGAAAATGAGATATAAATTATCATTATTAGTGATAGGTTTAATGTTAATTGGTTGTTTGTATATAACTCAATCATATGCTTTATGGGTGATGACTGATGAACAAACTAATGAGAATGAAGTTGAAGTGGGATGTTTTAGTATAGGTTTTACTGAGGCTAGTGAAAGTATCAATTTAAATAATACTTATCCTGTAATTGATAGTATAGGATTAAATAGTAATCCATATGTATTTACACTATCTAATACTTGTACAGTAAATAATAGTTATATAATAACATTAAATACTATCAATACTAATACTTTAGATGCTAGTAAAATAAAATATGCATTATATAAAAGTGGTGAAGAAAAACCTGAAGTGGGAAGTAAATTAAGTAATGTAAATAATGATACTGAATATTTAGACATTGAAAATTTGGGAGTTTCTTATATATTAGATACGGGAATATTAAATGGTGGAACTAAAGTTGATGGAGAAGTTAGTGGCGGAGGAGAAGTAACGTATAACTTATATTTATGGATAGATGAGACAGCAGGAAATGAAGTAGAAGGTCAAACTTTTGAGGCTAGTATAAATGTAATAAATAATGCTATAGAAAATAATTAAATAAAAACTTTTGTTAAGAAAGTTTTTTTATGGATATAATATATAGAAATATGTTAATTTTTTTGCTATAATGAAATAGTTAGAAAAATAAGAAAGAGGTTGTTACATGTCATTAGCAAGTTTATGGTCTTTAGTTACAAAGATTTTAGATATATGTGTTGTTTGGCTATTATTTTATTTTGTTTTAAAAAATATTAAAAATAATGCTAAGATGGTTTTAATATTAAAGGGTGTTATTTTAGTAATTTTGATTCAAGTTATAAGTAATGCTTTAAATTTATATACTGTAGGACTTATTTTACAATATATTGTAGAATGGGGACCTTTAGCGATTATTGTTATTTTTCAACCGGAAATTAGGGCAATGTTAGAAAGTATTGGAAGGACTCAATTACTTGGACGTCATAAAACATTAACAGTTAGTGAAAGAGAAAAAATGGTTAATGAAATTATGAAAGCTATTGAATTTTTAAAGAAAAATAAAATTGGGGCTTTAACTGTTATAGAAAGAGATATTTCTTTACAAGAATATATTGATCGTGCGACTAAATTATATGCTGATATTTCTAGTGAATTATTAGGAAATTTATTTTATCCTAATAGTCCTTTACATGATGGTGGGGTAATTATTCAAGGAAATCGGATTACTTGTGCTGGAGCTGTATTTAAAACTAGTATGAACCCTAATGTTAGTAAAAAGTTAGGGACAAGGCATCGTGCTGCTTTAGGAGTTGCTGAAGAATCTGATGCTTTGGCATTAGTTGTTTCAGAAGAAACAGGTCGTATTTCTATCGCGTATAATGGTGAATTAAAATATAATTTGACTCTAGATGAATTTAGAAAAATATTAATGGAAGAGTTAAAACCTAAAACTGAAATATTTTATGATTCTGATGTGGAAAGTGAGGATGATATAAATGCGTAAAATCCTAACTGGTTTTAAAAAGTTTTTTGGAGGTATTTATAAGTTTATTGATAAACATTTAATTACTCCGATAAGTAGAGCAATATTTTATTTAATGGATAAATTAAGAAATAATCCTATTCATTTAGAAAAATTTTTAAATCATTCCCAAATATTACTTTATTTATCACTTATTATGGCTGTTGTTACTTTCTTTTTAGTAGATAGTCAAGTTATTACTTTAGTTGAAACAGAAGCTGAAATACTTGCTAATGAACCTGTTACATTATTATATAATAAAGAAGCTTATGTTGTTGAAGGGGCTGTAGATACTGTTGATATAATTTTAACGGGAAGAAAAAGTGCTTTATATTTGGCTAAACAATTAGGAGAACATGAAGTAGTTTTAGACTTAACTGATTATGAACCTAGTGATGCTCCAAGAAGAGTTGCTTTAACATATAATCAAACTGTTGATAATATTAGTTATAAACTTGATCCAGCTTATGTAAGTGTTGTTATTAAGAAAAAAGTAAGTGAGACTAGATCTATATCTTATGATTTATTAAATGAAGATAAATTAAATGAAAAATTTTCAGTTGAAAGTGTAGTTTTAGATCAATCTGAAGTAGTTGTTAAAGGTAGTGAAGATGCTTTAAAGAAAATTGCAACAGTTAAGGCAATTGTTGATTTAGCTAATCCTAAGTTTACTGATGCTATTTCTTATGAAATTGATAATTTGCCTTTAGTAGCGTATGATGAAAATGGTCAAGCATTAGATAATGTAGAAATTGTACCAGCTACAGTTGGAGCAAATATAACCTTTAGTACTTATAAAGCAACTGTACCAATAACTATTTCAACTAGTGGTAATTTAATTCCAGGTAAAGCTATATCATCTATTACAATAAATGGTAAATCAGATTATACGGTTGATATATATGGTGAAAAAGAAGCAATAGAAAAAATAACTAGTGTACCAATTTCTATTGATATTAATAATAAAGGGGAAAATGGAGCTGAAACTTATAAAATGAATATTACTAAACCAAATGGGGTACGCTCAATTAGTGAAACAGATGCAAGAATTGTAGTATCATTTGGAGAAGAAAAACAGAAGAGTGTTGATGTAAATCATATTACATATCGTAATTTACCAAAAGGTTTAAAAGTAAATTTAGAGGGTGAAGGAAGTATACCTGTTCAAATTAAAGGAGTTAGTTCGGTTATTGATCCATTGACAGCTGAAAATATTGAAGCTTATATTGATTTAACAGATTATAAAGCGGGATCTTATGAAGTTGATGTTCATGTCGATTCAACTGATCCAAAAGTTAATTATTTAGTAACAAGTAAAGTTAAGATTATAATAACTGCTGAATAGTTGTAATTTATGTTACAACTATTTTTTTTGGGCTTAAAAAAAATGTATTTTCATACATTAATTTCTTTTGTTTTTTAAAACATTTTGATGCTTAACAGCAAGTTCAACAACTTCTTCATGATTTAAAAAAGGATTTAAACTGATATTTTTTGCTTTATCAACAGTAGCTTGTAAGACAAATTGTTTTTCACCATTATTAATTGAATAAATAGTTTGACATTTTGGCTCGCCATTAATATTGGCTCTTATTTCTGAACATATCGTGTTTTCTGGTATAGCTTTATTTTGAAATTCATAACTACTAATTAGTTCCCATAAAGTTTTAGTGTGTTTTCTTATAATAATATCAGCAATATTATTAATGTTATAAAAGCTAGTTATCATATCTGTATCGATATATGAATTTAAAACATCTACTCTAAGTATTCCATTATTTAAGGTAATAAAATATTGCTTACTTTCTTCCCAAATCATTTCTTTAATATTACCATTAAA
This sequence comes from uncultured Bacilli bacterium, assembly GCA_947626535.1. Classification (GTDB taxonomy): domain Bacteria; phylum Bacillota_I; class Bacilli_A; order RF39; family UBA660; genus Ventrenecus. The sequence continues at coordinate 11,877 of CANQSO010000019.1, forward strand.
ATAATCTGCTTCTTGTAAATCAGTATTTTTGAAAATACAAATTGCTTTAGTTAATTGGTTATAATAAGATAGATATTCTTCATGAGTGTCTTTATCTTCTAAAATTATGGTATTTTCATTTACTTCATGTTTCTTTTGTAAATTACCCATTAATAAATTATAAAAATAATTAGTTTTTTCAGTGATGTATTTCATTTCATTAAGTTCTTTGTTTTGTTTGATTAATACTTTTTTAATTAAATTATCTAAATCTTGCCAAGATTGATTTTCTACTTCTAACATAAATCCTCCCTGTATAATTTTATTATACTATTTATTTTAAATATTTTCATTTATTTTTTGCTAATTCGAATTTAAAATATGGAAGTAAAGAAAATCCCTTTAAATTATCAGAAGAACCTTAAAGATGCTGGAAAAATGTTTGATAATTGTCTAACTCATATTTTAGTTGTAGATTTTTATTATTTATTATATGATCATTCTTGGAAAGAAGGATAGTTATGGATTATAAAATAATTGGTCAAACAGTACCAGCTGTTGAATTTACGTTGAAGAAAGGTGAAAGTTTATATACTCAATCAGGAGCAATGACTTGGATGACTTCAGGTATTAGTTCAGAAACTAATACTAAAGGGGGAATAATGAAAGGTTTAGGTAGAGTATTTTCTGGTGAATCATTATTTTTAAATACATATACAGAACTGAAGATAACCAAAAAATTGCTTTTGGTTCAACAGTTCCAGGAGGTATATTAGCTTTAAAATTAGATTCTAATCAACCTGGCTTGATTGTTCAAAAGGGTTCTTTTCTATGTGCAGAACCAACTGTAGAATTACAAATAGCTTTTAGAAAAAAATTAGGAGCAGGTTTATTTGGTGGTGAAGGTTTTATCTTACAAGATATTAGTGGTACTGGTAATGTATTTTTAGAAGTAGATGGAGATCAAATAGTTAAAGAATTAAAACCTGGTGAAGTTATTAAAGTTGATACAGGTAATGTTGTAGCGTTTGAAAAAACTGTTAATTATGAAATTGAAAGAGTAAAAGGAGTTAAGAATATTTTATTTGGTGGTGAAGGTTTATTTTTAACTAAATTAACTGGACCTGGTAAAATAATACTTCAAACTCAAAACTTTAATGATTTTGCAAGTAGAATTATTTCTTTAATGCCTAAAAGTGGTAATAATTAATAAATAAGGGACTGTTAAATAATTAACAGTCCAATTTTTTTCTTGACTATCTAAAAAAAATAGTAATATGTTATATTGGTGGTTTTAAATGAATGAATGCATAGAAAAGATTGATACATCTCTACTAAAAATTAAAGTAATAAATGAATATTTAGAAAAAATAGATAATTATAAATTAATATATTTTAATTATAATGAAGAAAATGGTAATATAAAGTTTTTGCTACCAAATAGTGTATTAGAAATTAATTATAGAGATTTATCTTATACTAAATTATGGACAATATCTAAATATCATTTAAATGGTTTTAAATATGAACAGATTGATGTATTAATTTATGATAAATTAAAAGAAAGTAATTTAACAATTAAATATAATAGTCATTTAGAAGATAATGAATATTCATATCTTAATAGTAAAGAATATATTTGTTTAAATGATTATGTATTAAAAAGTTGGGAAGAAAAGAGAACTATATTAGTTAATGAATTAGATGAAATTTTATATAATGAAAGAATGAATTTAAATGAATTAATTATGTTATGTGATATGAAGAATAAAGCTATTAAAAAAGAAAGTTTAAAAGATTTAGCAGTATTAAAATTAAGTAGATAATATTGATAGTTCTACTTTTTTTATGCTATAATTTTAATACTGGAGGTTAGTATGGACAAAGTATTATTAGATTTAGGTATAGTACAAATAAAGTGGTATTCTTTTTTATTGTTAGTTGGAGTTTTTTTAGGAATATTATTATTAATAAAAGAAAGTAAAAAGTTTAAATATCCAAAAGATTTTATTTTTAATATGGCTTTTTGGGCGATTATTATTGGTTTTGTTGGAGCCCGTATATATTATGTAGCGTTTAATTGGAATATGTATGCTAGTAATCCCATATCGATTTTAGAAGTATGGCAAGGAGGGCTTGCTATTCATGGCGGATTAATATTTGGTGTCTTGACAATATATTTGTATTGTCGTAGATATGATGTTAATTTTGTTAAAATATTAGATATGGCTGTTCCATCTATTTTAATTGGCCAAGCTATTGGAAGATGGGGTAATTTCTTTAATATGGAAGCTCATGGGGGTATGGTATCAAGAATGGTTTTAGAGGGTTTACATATTCCTAATTTCATTATTGAAGGAATGCATATTAATGGGGTATATTATCATCCAACATTCTTATATGAATCATTATGGTGTTTGTTAGGATTTATTATTGTCTTTGTGATGAGAAGATTTAAACATTTAAAAATAGGAATGCAAACTTGTTTTTATTTAATGTGGTATAGTATTGGAAGGTTTTTTGTGGAAGCATTTAGAACTGATTCTTTAATGCTTGGAGGATTTAAGATGGCTCAGATAATAAGTGTAATATTGATTATTATTAGTATTGTAGGCTTTATTATAATTAGCCGTAAAAGTAAATATGAAGATTTATATTATGAAAGTAAAGGAGTTTAGAAAATGAATAATCAAGAAGTACTTGCTAAACAATTGAATATTAAAACTAGTCAAGTAGAGTCTGTTTTAAAATTATTAAGTGAAGGAGCTACGATTCCTTTTATTGCCCGTTATAGAAAAGAAGTAACAGGATCTTTAGATGAAGAACAAATTAGAGTTATTGAAAAAGAATATGAATATTTAGAAAATTTAAGTAAAAGAAAAGAAGATGTTATTAGATTAATTGAAGAAAAAGATTTAATGACTGAGGAATTAAGAAATAATATTAATGCTTGTTTAAAATTAAGTGAAGTAGAAGATTTGTATCGGCCTTTTAAAGAAAAGAAAAAGACGAAAGCTAGTGAAGCTATTAAATTAGGTTTAGAGCCACTTGCTAAAATGATAATGAGTTTTCCAGTTAATGGGGATATAGCATCATTAACAAAAGGTTTTGATATGCCTTTAGAAGAAGCTATAACTGGTGCTAAATATATTATTAGTGAATGGATTAGTGATAATGCTTATTATCGTAAATATATTAAAAATGAAATTATGTATCATGGAAGTATTTGTAGTAAGAAAAAGAAAAATGCTGTTGATGAGAAAAAGACTTATGAAATGTATTATGATTTACAAGAACCTATTCGTTATGCCAAACATTATCGGATATTAGCTATGAATCGTGGAGAAGATGAAGGTATATTAAGTATTAGTTTAGATTATGATAAAGAAAAAATATTAAATTATTTAGAAAGTAAGATTATTAAAAATCCTAATTCTTTTATGGTAAGTGAAGTAAAAGATGCGATAGCAGATTCCCTAAAAAGATTAATATATCCTAGTGTTGAAAGAGAAATTAGAACTAATTTAACTGAAGAAGCAGGAGAAAAAGCAATTGTTACTTTTCAAGATAATTTAGAGCATTTATTACTTACTAAACCAATTAAAAATAAAGTTGTGTTAGGTTTTGATCCGGCTTTTCGTACTGGTTGTAAGTTAGCGGTTTTAAATCCGTTTGGTGATGTCTTAGAAATAGCGACTATTTATCCTCATGAACCTAAAAATGAAGTCGAAAAAAGTGCTGAGCTTTTAAAATCTTTAATTAATAAATATCATGTTGATATTATTGCGATTGGAAATGGAACTGCTTCAAGAGAAAGTGAAGCTTTTGTAGCAAAAACTATTAAAGGAAGTAATGTTTTATATAACTTAGTTAGTGAAGCTGGAGCATCTGTATATTCAGCAAGTCCTTTGGCTATTAGTGAATTTCCGGATTTAACTGTTGAAAAGCGTAGTGCAATTTCGATAGGTAGAAGAATTCAAGACCCCTTAAGTGAACTTGTTAAAATTGATCCACAAAGTATAGGTGTTGGAGAATATCAACATGATGTTAATCAAAAAGAATTAAAAAATGCACTTTCATTTACCGTTAGTAAAATTGTTAATGAAGTTGGAGTAAATGTTAATACAGCAAGTTCTAGTATTTTAAGTTATATTTCCGGACTTACTAAAAAATGTATTAATAGTTTATTAGAATTTCGGAAAAATAAACCATTTACAAATCGAAGTGAATTACTAAAATTAAGTGGCTTTACCCCTAAAATATATGAACAAGCAATTGGTTTTTTAAGAATTAATGATGGCGAAAATCCTTTAGATAAAACAAGAATTCATCCGGAAAGTTATGAACTTACTAATAAAATAATGAAAGAATTAAATTTTGATGTTAATAAAATTGGGACGGAAGATGCTAAAAAATGTTTAGAAAAGGTTGATGTAGAACATCTTGCTAATATTTTAGAGAGTGACGTTTATACTATTAATGATATCATTGAAGAGCTTAAAACTCCAGGTATTGATTATCGTGATTCATTAGATGATGTAATTTTAAAAAGTGATATTTTAACTATTGATGATTTAAAAGTTGGGATGGAATTACAGGGAACAGTTCGGAATGTTTTAAGTTTTGGAGCATTTATTGATATTGGCTTACATAATGATGGTTTAGTTCATATTTCGAAAATGAGTAAAGAATTTGTTAAAAATCCGATGGATGTTGTTAAAGTAGGAGATATAGTAACTTGCTATGTTGATAGTATTGATAAAGAAAAAGAAAAAGTTAGTTTGTCATTAATTAAAGAATAAGGTATAATTTAAGAAGAAAGATGGTGGTATTATGTGTGGGATTGCAGGATTTGTTGGCAAGGTTAAAAATAAAGATGAAGTATTAAAAAAGATGTGTGATAGGATTATTCATCGTGGACCTGATGGCGAAGGGTATTACACGGATAAAGAGGTTGCCCTAGGACATCGCCGGTTATCTATAATTGATTTATCAAATGGTAGTCAACCAATGTATAGTACTGATAATAATTTAGTTGTGGTTTTTAATGGAGAAATATATAATTATCAAGATTTAAAAAAAGAATTAGAATATGATTTTCAAAATAACTCCGATACTGAAGTTTTACTTGCTGGTTATCAAAAATGGGGAAGTGAACTACCAAATCACATAAGAGGAATGTTTGCTTTTGCTATTTGGGATAAAAAAAATAAATCCTTATTTTGTGCTCGTGATCCTTTTGGGATAAAGCCATTTTACTATTATGAAAATGATGGAGTATTTTTGTTTGCCTCTGAAATTAAAGCTTTTTTAGACCATCCTAATTTTAAAAAAGAATTTAATGAAAGTATCTTATCTTCTTATATGTCTTTTAGTTTTACCCCTACTAACGAAACATTTTTTAAAGGGGTTCATCGATTAGATGCAGGATGTACTTTAACTTATAAAGATAATAATCTTGAAATTAATAAATATTATTCTCTATCTTTTCCGGTTGAGAAAAAAGAATATGATAAAACTTTAGTTGAGATTAGAAATACCATGGAAGATAGTGTTAAATATCATATGGTTAGTGATGTTGAAGTAGGGTCATTCTTATCAAGTGGAATTGATTCATCTTATTTAGTAACCCTTGCTAAACCTGATAAAACATATACGGTTGGTTATGATATACCAAGATATGATGAAATTAGTTATGCTAAAAATTTAACTGATTTATTAGATATTAAAAATATTAGTAAAAAAATAGGTAAAGAAGAATATATGAAAATTGTGCCTAAGATTTTATATCATATGGATGAACCTGCTAGTGACCCAGCAATTGTTTCCTTATACTTTGTAGCAAACTTAGCAAGTAAGGATGTTAAAGTTGTTTTATCTGGTGAAGGTGCAGATGAATTTTTTGGGGGATATAATTCTTATCGTGAAGAAGTTGATATGGTTTGGTATAATAAAATTCCTTATCCTATTCGTCATTTAATTAGTAAGATTTGTTCACTACTTCCACCAGTAAGAGGAATTAATTTCTTTGTAAGACGGGGTTTAAAATTAGAAGATAATTATATTGGGGTTAATAAAATATGGACTGAAAAAGAAGTTGAAAACCTTCTTAAAATTCCGGTAACTATTACTAATCAAGAAATAACAAAACCCGTTTTTGAAGAGTTTAAACATTGTAATCGTTTAGTTAAAATGCAAGCTGTTGATATTCATTTTTGGTTAATGAAAGATATCTTACAAAAAGCTGACCGAATGACCATGGCTAATAGTTTAGAAGGAAGAGTACCTTTTACGGATATTGAAGTATTTAAATGTGCTAGTAAACTACCTAATGAATATAAAGTAACTAAAGAAAATACGAAAGTTGCTTTAAGAGATGCAGCTAAAAGTGTTATTCCAAATGAATCATATAAAAAGAAAAAATTAGGTTTTCCAGTACCAATTAGAGATTGGATGAGAGAAGATGATGTCTATGAAAGTATTAAAGAAGCTTTTAATAGTGATGTAGCTAATAAATATTTTAATACGGAAATCTTACTTAATATGTTAGAAAATCATAAAAATAGTAAAAGAGATAATTATCGTAAAATATGGAATGTTTATTGTTTTATAAAATGGTATCAAGTATTTTTTGAAGATTTAAAAGTATAATATTTTAAGAGGTGAAATATGATAAAAGAATATTTTAAAAAGTATTATTACTTTCTTTTTCTTTTCTTATTTATTATTTTAGTAGTGTTAATTAAAAACAATGTTTTAGCGAATGTTGATAACTTAGTGTATAACTTTAGTCAAACTTTTTTAAGTGATGGTATGACTATGTTCATGAAATTGGTAAGCTTTTTTGCAAGTCCCGTTTGTTTAGTTGGTTTCTTAATTTTAGGTTTATTGTTTTTAAAGAAAAAAGGAATCTTTTTAGTAGCTTCTATGGGAATAAATCAGATTATTAATGAAGGATTAAAGTATTTAATTAGAAGACCAAGACCAAGTTTTCCTCATTTAGTAGTTGAAAATGGTTTTTCATGTCCAAGTGGACATACGATGGGTGGTATTACTTTTTATGGAATTATATTAATAATTATTTGGCATAGTGAATTACCTAAAACTATTAAGTGGTTATTAACAATTATATTTAGTCTTCTAACCGTTCTAATTATGTTTAGTAGAATTTATTTAGGGGTTCATTATTTTAGTGATATTCTTGCTGGTTTATTAATTTCTTGTTTTACTTTTGTTTTAATATATCGTTCTTATAAACATTTTTTAGTGTAAACTTTAAGTAAAGGTATTATTATTTTCAGATTAAACATAATAATATAGAGTATAATATGTTATAAGAAAGGAAGGATATAATGGCAAAGAAAAAAGTAGGAACATTACTTGGAGGTCTTGCTGTTGGAGCTGGATTAGGAGTTCTTTTCGCGCCTAAAAAAGGTAGTGATACAAGAAAAGATTTAAAAAAGAAAATCGATGAACTTGTAGAAAAAGCTAAAAATACTGATTTAGATGATGTAAAAGAATATGTTGTTACTAAAACTGAAGAAATTGAAAATGCTTTAAAAGATTTAGATAAAGAAAAAGTTTTAGATATTGCTAAAAGCAAGGCTAAAGATATTGAAAAAAGTGTTAAAGATTTAGCAAATTATGTTAAGAAAAAAGGAACACCTGTTTTAGAAGAAGCAGCTGAAAGTTTAAGACAAAAAGCTATTGAAGTTACTAAAGGTGTTTTAGAAAAGTTAGAAAAATAGTTGAGAAATCAACTGTTTTTTTAAACTTTTTAATGTTTGTTAAAATTATATTGACATGTAGCACATATGTTTGCTATAGTAATATATATAAAGCAAAAACAATAATTAGCTTTATAAGTTAGCATGCTAAAAAATTAAATTACAAGGAGGAGAAATTGTTAATGAAAAATGAAATTATATTATTTGAAAATCAAAATGTTAAATTAGAAGTAAATATGAAAGATGAAACGGTTTGGCTTTCACTAGAGCAAATGGCTAAGCTATTTGATAGAGATCGAACAGTTGTAACAAGACATATTAATAATATTTTTAAAGAGGGAGAATTAGTCCAAAATGAAGTATGTGCAAAATTTGCACATACCACTAAACATGGAGCTTTAAAGGATAAAACTCAAACAAGAGAATTGGATTTTTATAATCTTGATATGATTATAAGTGTTGGCTATCGGGTAAAATCTAAAAATGGTGTTATTTTTAGAAAATGGGCAACTAAAGTATTAAAAGATTATATGATTAAAGGTTATGCAGTCAATCAAAAAAGATTAGAATATCTTGAAAAAACTGTTAAGTTAATTAATATTGCTGGTAGAATTGATAGTGATTTAAAAGATAATGAAGCTAAAGAAATAATTAAAGTTATTAATGAATATTCAAATGCTTTAAATTTACTTGATGATTATGATCATAAGAGAGTAACAAAACCTAAAGGTACTAGAAATGAACAAAAAGTTACCTATGAAGAATGCATTGATATTATTAACAAATTAAAATTCAACAGTGATAGTGAATTGTTTGCTTTAGAAAGAGATAATGGGTTGGCTTCAATTATCAATAATATCTATCAATCTTTTGATGGTAAAGATTTATATCCTACCGTTGAAGAAAAAGCTGCTAATTTTTTATATTTAATTACTAAAAATCATACCTTTATTGATGGCAATAAAAGAATTGCTGCTACCTTATTTATTTACTTTTTAAATTTTTATAACATTTTATATAAAGAAAACGAACAAGTTATAAATAACAATACACTTGTAGCAATTACTTTGCTAATAGCTCAATCAAATCCTAAAGAAAAAGAAATAATAATTGATTTAGTAATGAACTTTTTCAATAATTAAAAAAGTTTTCTATAGCGATAATATAGCGAGCAACTTTAGTTAAAAAAAATCTTATCTTAATTTTGAATAAAAGTCTTTAGGCTTTTTTTCTTTTTTTTCTATATATTGAATTTTCAAATAAGACAGCCAAAAAGAGTAAATTAATTTAAAAAGGAAAACTTTATGAAATTTGAAGAAGAAAAAGTTCATAAAGTTTTTTTTCGATAAATTATTGCATGCAAAAACTAAAAATAAGAGTTAAAAAAAAATTAATCACCACACCAGTTTTCAAATAACAATTTTAGTTGTATAATTTAATCATCAAATCTGAGTTGAAAGTTTAAGTCTAAACTTTCTAGA
>CANQSO010000020.1 GCA_947626535.1 uncultured Bacilli bacterium
AAGATTAAAAAATAAAAAAACTAGATAAAATCTAGGAAAAATTGAATATTAAATTAATAAAGTGTCAAACATGGGTAAATATTATAGCATTTATAATGAAGAAATGCTATTTTCTTTTAATAAAAAATGTGCTATTCTATAATTGAAGTGGGATATATGAAAAAGAAAGTGTGTGCTGTTATTTTAGTAGTTTGTTTTATTATGATGGGTATAGCTATGTATTATTTTTTATGGCTAAAACCGCTTAATTTTAAGAATGTTTCTTATGAACTTATTGATAAGAAAATTAAAGCAACACTTACTTTTTCTAATAATGTTAATAATGGAAGCTGTATTGTAAATGGCAAAGAATATAATTTAAGTAATCATGAATGTCTTATTGAGATACCTAATGAAGAGGTTTTGGTTAAAGTTCAAACTAAATGGAATGAAATTACGATTGATTTAGATCCTAAGCAAGATAAAGTATTAGACTTTGAACTTTTAGAAGATAAAATATATATGATTATTGGTGAAGATAAAGAGATTAATATTACTGTTGATAAGTTTGGTGAACCTGATACCACAATTAATTTAGTAAGCGATGATGAAAATATTGTTAAAACTGATGGTAATCATATACAAGCTATTGGTAATGGAACGACGAATGTTCATGTTGTAGTTGGTAATGTTACTAAAGATATTGTTGTTGTATCTACTAATTTGATTGGTAAACCGGGTTTAACTAAAGATAAAGAATTTTTACCATGTAATATATATAGTGAAGAAGATAATAAAATTATTGATGAGTTTTTAGAATATCGAATAAATTCGGCTGGATATAAGACTCGTGGTGCTGTTGTTGCTGCAGCGCGGTTTCTTACTTTAGAATTTCCATATCGAATTGATTATTTTTGGGAAAATGGTCGTTTAGATAATACAACTGGTGGTCCTAGTTGTGATGGAGAAGGAAGATTTTATCATAAAGGTTTGTATTTAAATAGTAGTAAATTTAATATTTTAGATCAAAGTAAGATTCGTTATGGTCCAGCTACTTGGGGATGTCCTTTAACCAATTGGGAAGATGATCCAAATTATGGCTTTTATCCAGGAGTGAAAGTTAGTAATGGTCTTGATTGTAGTGGTTTTGTAACTTGGGTTTTATATAATGCAGGATTTGATCCAAAAGACGTTGGTGCGGGAGATACTCCTGGTGTTGAAGGTGAATTAAGTGATTTAGGTGAGCATATTCCTCTTACGATGGAATTATTAAAAAGTAATACATTAAAAGTAGGAGACTTTATTGGTGCTGATGGTCATGCTGCTTTAATTGGTGGTTTTAAAGATGATATTATTTATGTTGCCCAATCATTAAATTATGGCATGGAAATGAAACCTTATACTTATAGTGAATTACTTAGTACAGCGTGGTTATCTTATGTTATTAGGATGGATGATTATTATGGTGAAGAAGGAGTATATACTGATTATTGGGAGTAATTAGTTTATGCAGAATCGGAATTGCATTCCAAATTTGCATAAAAGTAGTATTTTGTGATATACTATAAACCGAGGTGGTTTCTGTGGAATATATAAATAGAACAATGGAGAAAACTTTAGATGAATATATTGGTAAATATCCTATTATAATGATTACTGGTCCAAGACAAGTTGGAAAGACTACTTTGTTAAATTATTTAAAAAATACTAAAAAAAATAAATTAAATTATGTAACTTTAGATGATGTGTTTCTTAGGACACAAGCAAAAGAAGATCCAGAATTATTTTTAAGAACCTATGAAACACCATTAATAATTGATGAATTTCAATATGCCCCAGAATTATTATCATATATGAAAATTGTTGTTGATAAAGCTAGACAAAATGAAATGTTTGGAAGTAAAAAGAAAACAGGGACTCTATATTATTTAACTGGTAGTCAAGTATTCCAAACAATGAAAAATATTAGTGAATCATTATCTGGTAGAGTTGGAATATTTGATTTATTTGCCTTTTCAGATCGAGAGTTAAATAAATTAGAAGAAAAAGTTTTTCTTCCTAAAATAGATTTATTAAAAGCAAAAGAACCCAAAAAAAGATTATCAACTTTAAAAATATATGAAAGAATTATTAAAGGAAGTTATCCAGATGTTCATTATGGAAATAAAATTCCTGTTGAAAGTTATTATAGTAACTATATAAGAACATATATTGAAAGAGATGTAAGAGAGTTAGTAAATATCAAAAATGAAAATAAATTTATTAAGTTTATTTCATCTATGGCTGCAAGAACTGGTGGAGAATTTAATGCTAGTAGTGTTGGTGCTGAAGTAGGTATTGATTCTAAAACAGCTAATGATTGGGTTTCAATTTTAAAAAATACGGGAATTGTTTATTTATTGCAACCATATTCTAATAATAATGTATCAAGAGCAGTTAAAAAACAAAAATTATATTTTATGGATACAGGACTAGCCTGTTATTTAACTGGATATACTGATGCATCAATATTAGAAAAAAGCGCCTATAGTGGAGCGATATTTGAAACATATGTAATAAGTGAAATTATAAAATCTTATACAAATAATGGAATAGATCCAAGAAAACATTTATATTTTTATCGGGATAGTAATCAAAAAGAAATAGATTTACTTGTAATAAATAATAACATTATTTATCCGGTGGAAATAAAAAAGAGTAGTAATCCTGGGTATACTGCCATAAAAAATTTTAATGTTTTAGATAAATTTACAATGGAAAAAGGTAATGGTATTGTATTATGTTTATGTAGTGAAATATTTGCAATAGATGAGAATAATTATTATGTACCAATAGAATATATATAAAAAAGATTGCCAATTTAAGCAATCTTTTTATATTTAGACAAACCTTTTATAAAAGTTTGGATTATTTTAAAATGGCAGGGGATGAGAGAATCGAACTCCCAACTAAAGTTTTGGAGACTCCTATTATACCATTTAACTAATCCCCTATGGCATTGCCAAAAATAGGGATACATGAAAGAAATAATATTGAATAATATTTTTTGCAAATTTTATTCTAATAATTTATAATAAATATATAGGATAGAAGAGGTGGCTATATATGTTTTGTAATAAATGTGGAAATAAACTAAAGCCTAACTCAAAATTTTGTAACAAATGTGGTAATCAAATAGCTACAGAAGTGCAAAAAGAAAATAGTTTAGAGTTTGTAAAAAATTTAAGTAAAAAGATCACAAGTAATAAGAATAAAATTATTATTTTAGTAATTTTTGTGGTAGCTATTAGTTTAATTATTTTGGGAATTAACAAAAATAAAAAATATTATTTTGATATTAATGAAGAAAAATCAAATAATGAGATAATTCAAGTATCTAATGAAAGTCCTAAAAAAAGTAAATATAAGACTGTTATAGTTTATGATAATACATATTCTGGTGTAGAAATAAAGGGAAAACAAGATGCCTTAAATCTGATACAAAAAGATTCAATATCACAAAAGGATAATTGCCCGACTCAAATAAGACAAGTAGAAGATCAGATGATTAAGGATTATGATATAACAGCCATAAATTTATGTGAAATGGATGTTGATTTTGCTAAAGAATTAGGCAATGTATTTAAAAAAATTTATAAAGATTATCCTAGTGTAAAAGGTTATTTTACAAATTTAACTCTTGTAAATGTTTCAATGACAGATAGTTATATTGCAGCTTTTATGCCTGTGTTTAATTTTGCTACTTCTAATACAGAAAATACTTATCCATGGGTTATAAAAACACAAATGCTGTTAAATACATCGTATTTTTTAAATAAAGATAGGTTAGAGGCATCAGTAACAGATGGATCTAATTCTGGTCACTTTCCAAAAAATTCTACTATTTATTCCCCAGTAGCTCATGAACTAGGACATTATTTATCATTTTTAGCAATGATGAAACATTATAAATTATCATCAATACTACTTATTGATAATAATAACTTAAATTCATTTTATAAATTATATGGTGATTTTGGTGAAGGTAATTATTCATTAACCATGATAAAAGAAGCCTATGAAAATTATAAAAAAGATAATAATGATAATATTAGTTTAGATGAGTGGCGTGGTACCATTTCTAATTATGCTCTTGCTAAAGATAATAGTGGTGATTATATTTATGATGAAACGATTGCAGAATCATTTCACGATGTTTATCTTAATGGAAATCAAGCTAGTGATGCAAGTAAATATATTGTTGAGGTATTGAAAGAAAAATTAGAGGGATAGGTGGTATGATGAAAAAGAAGATAATGATTTTGGTGTTAAGTATTTTTTCTTTAGGAACTATATCTAATAGTTTTTCTTTTGATGCTAAAGATTTAACTTTTTCTGAAAATAGTAAAAAAGACAATGTTATTAGCAATTTTAATAAAAATTATAGGTTAACATATTCAATTTCTAGTGATAATCAAGAATTGGAAGAAGAAATAAAAACACTTACTAAAAAAACAACTTATTTATTACTTGGTGGATTTAATAATATAAATGAATCAAGTGAGGATTATTATAAAAGACGTAAAGATTGGTTTGATTTGAGATATAATCCAGAAATTCCAAAAGTTCCAGTAGATGAAGCCAATCCTTATGGCTTAGATACTAGCAGCCAAGAATATACTGATGACTTAATATCAGGTCTTGCTATTCCTCAAATATTTAATAAAGCAAATGAATCGGGGATTATTTATAACTCTTATGGAAATATTAGAATATCTTTTAATGATGATATTATTATTAGTTCTATATATTTGCCAAACGTAAAAATAAAGGAACAAGACATAAATGATCCTATGAAATACAATTATATTGAATCTAATTATATTTGGCATTATTATTATAAAAAGTTAAAAGATGAGTGGAAATTATATTACTTATATGGCGAGACAACTGATGAAGTAGACAATTATTTTGATCAAATGGAATCATCTGAAGAAAAAGGAACTTTTGCTATTGCTCCTTCTTATGAGTCAGAATTAAGTAATATATATAGTTTTGAAAAATTAGAAAAAATTTCTCAAGATGAAATAAATAATATATATAATCAAAATATTAGTAATGTTGTTTACTTTAATAGTTATTATAATAACATGGTAGTATCTTCTGCAAATGGTTTTTTCATAAATAAAGGTTTAATTGTTACAACATGGGATTTTATTGAAAAATCATTAATAGAAGCACAATATATAACGGCTAAAGACAGTAATTTAAATAGTCTTGAAATTACTGGTATTGTTACTGCTAATCCCCTTACTGACATTGCTGTCATAAAAGTTAAAGATAATAGTAATTCTATTGTTAAATTAGGGAATTTTGAGAATGTTAATGTAGAAGATCCTGTTATTACTATTAGTAGCAAATCAGGAACGGGAGCATCTATTCAAACAGGAATTATTATATCTAATGATGATTATATTCAAACGTCAATTCCCCTTCTTAATCAAGATGAGGGAAGTCTGTTATTAAATCAAAATGGCGAAGTTGTGGGAATTAATACATCTAAGTCAACTGATTCCAGTATTTCTATTGCAGTTAATTCTAATGTTTTGATGGAAATACAAAATAAATTTATAGATCTTGATTTTGATAAAATAGAAAGTATTTCATTTGAGGAATTAAAAGAAAAGTTTTATTATACTAAATATGGTGATGAAAATATTATTAACAATATTCCAAAAAATAAATGGAAAAAATATTCTAAAATTGGAAATATAGAAGAAACATTAAAACTTAATCTAGTAAAAGCAAGTTATAAAGATGGTATAGTTAGTTTAAGATATAAAAATGATATTTCAAAATATATTAGTAGTATGAATTTAGCAGGAGAATTTAAAGAACAGTTGGAAAAAGAGGGTTATAAAAAAATAACAGATAATAATTCTAAAACGATATATAGTAATAAAAAATATCAAATAGTTATAATGGATGAATTTGATTATTTGATTATAGTGATGGTGAAATTATGAAAAAAATATTAAAAAAATATAAAATTCTTATAATTCTCCTTTTATTATTAATAGGCATTTACATTTATAGTTCATCTAAAATATTTATTAAAAAACTAGAAAATGATGTGTATGCTTTAAATTATGATAGTACTTGGAAAGTTAAAGAAAAAAGTGAAAATAATATTGTTTTTAAACATCATAGTGGAAGTAAAATAACTATAGATATTATTCCTTTAAAAAATGAAGTTAGTTATTTAGCGATTGATGATTTGATTGATGAAATATTATATAGTATTCAAAATCAAAATAAAGAATATAAATTACTATTTAAAAATTCTCAAAAGATTACAAAATATGAATTTGATGGTTATAAAATTCTTTATGAAAATGATAAAGACCAAGTAATGATAAATACTTATAAAAAAAGTGATAAACTTATTTTTATTAGTTATCAAGCTAGTGATAAGTATTTTGATATTTTATTAGATAGTGTGGAAAATATAATTTATAATTTAGATATTAAAGATGAAGTATTTAATGTTAAAAGTAATATTGATTTAAAAAAAGAAGATATAAATTATGAAGAAAATCAAAATATAGATAAGTTAATAAATAATACCGAATTATATGAAATAGCTAATAATAATTATTATGTTAAATATTCAATTCCTTCTAATTTTAAGTCTCATATATTAGATTCACAATATGGAAATTTTGCTTTTAATTTTGAAGATGATAAAAATAATATTACACAACATATATATTTAAGTACATCTATTCTTAATAGAAATATATATGATTATCTAGATGAAGATCTTTATAAAAGTTATAATACTTATAAAAATGATGGGGATTATTCTGATTATAAAGAAGCTATTTCGTCTTTAAAAAGTGATTATGATAGTTATATTTATAAAAATAGTTATTACTATAATAATGGAATGGTTTTTGATGGTAATAATTATGTAAATGGCAAAGAATATAATGAAAATATTGAACTTATCTATGCTTTAAATAATGCTCATATTTTTATTGTTAAAATTAATTCTGTTGGAGTACCAATTACTGAAAAAATGATTAGTATGATTAAAGTTAATTCTTCTGAAAATTATTCTAGTTTTATAAAAATTGAGAAAGAAAAAGATAATTTGTTAGGTAGATTACAAAGATTTTCTGATTATAGTTATGATAAAACTGATAAAATTACAATAAAGATTCCTGATAAATATGAAGAGATAGACAAAGATCGAAATATTTATTCTGATAGATATTATGAACTTAATTATAATGAAGAACTACTTATATATGATTATGATGTACATTATGAACTTTCCGATATGTCTAAAGAACAAGTTATTGAAAATATTAATTCTTTTAATATTGTAAAATCTTATGGAAATTATAAAGAATTAACTTATTTGACAGATTTGACACTTAACGGCAAAAAATTTAGTATTTATGATGGTGGATATACTAACTTAAGTGGTATAATGTTTACGAACATAAGTAGAGTAAACTACTATGTTAATAAAAAGGTTTTAATTTATGAAATGCCTAATAAAGGTACTTTATATATTGAAATAAATGGAAACAATAAGGAAATAAGTGATGATATATTAAAAGAACTTACTAATTTCGTTATTGAAATATGATTAGAAAGAAGGTTTTAAAAATGAATTGTAAAAAATGTGGAGCACAACTATCACCAGAAGATAAGTTTTGCAAAAACTGTGGAGCAGTAGTTGAACATGATAATACTATAACATCTCAAAATATGAATGTAGGTGACTCTTTACCACAACAGAATACAATTAATACACCAAATCCAAATAAAACGATAAATTTTAAAAATGGTAATCTTATAATTGGTGTAGTTGTAATTGCAGTTTTAGTTGCATTAGCTGTTATTTATGTTCCTAAATATTTTGAAAGTACTAAGAAGGATAATAATGTTGAAAATTCAAATACTGAACCATCTACTACACCAACACCATCACCTGTGTCATCAAAATCATATTATAAAGTAAATTTTGAAAATTTTACATTCAATATTCCTGATGATATGGTTTATGAAATAGATAGTGATGAATTAGTAATATCTGATGAAGCAGGAACTTGGATGTCTGAAATATTTGTTATGCAAGGAAGTTTTGATCAAATAAAAAATAATAAATCAACTTTACAAAGTTATTTTCAAAATGTAGGTTTTATAGCTAAGCCAGCTGAAGTAAAAAGTATTTCAGGAACTGAGTTTGTTACAGTAGAATTATCAGCAAGTGGTATTAGTGGTATAGGGGCATATACAAAACTAAATTCTATGTATTCATTATGGACAGTAACTTACAATCAAGATAATGATTATGACTATAATATTTTATCAAACATAGCATCAATTTCTTCAACAGCAACTTATAATAGTATGTCAAATAGTATTAAACCAGAAAGCAAATTTGATTTCAATATAGATGAAATAACTAGCTTTGCCCAATAAAAATATTAAATAATAAAAGATCTAGCTGTAAAGACTAAGTCTTTTTTTATTTAAATTATTGTATTTAAAGTAAAAATTATTTTAGTATGATATAATAAATAATATAGGAGGGTAGTAAGTATGAAAAATTGAGTTTATTTGTTTTAATATCGTAGTAAAGATATATCTAATAATTTAAATTTAGAAGGAGTAAAAAAATGAAATTAAAAAATAAGGTATTGGGTATTTTATGTTTGATTATGTTATTGTTTTTAACAACAGCTTGTGGGAAAAAGGTAGCTATAACATCATCTGATTTTAAAGAAAAAATGGAAAGTAGAGGATATACTATTCAGGATGCTACGAATCAGTTTTCTGATTATGATTATGTTAAACAAGTATATATTGCTTTAAGTTCTAATTCTGGATATCAAATAGAATTTTATGAGTTATCAAATAATGATAATGCATCTAGTTTTTTTAACAATAACAAATCTATATTTGAACAATCAAAATCTTCTAATTCTACGGAAACATCTAATAGCATTAATAATACGGCTAAATATACATTAACAACAAATGGTCAATTTAAGTTAGTATCAAGAATTGATAATACGGTAATTTACTTAAATGTGTCTGAAGAGTATAAATCAGAAGTTAAAGAAGTTTTAAAAGATTTAGGATATTAAAATATCTAAAAAAAAATTAAAACAAGTTACTAAAAAAATATAGCTTTATTCAAAGACTATATTTTTTTCTTTAAGAGCTTCATTTATATCATAAGATGTAACAATGAGTGTCCTATCTTTATATAAAGGATATGCTTTTATATTAGAATCATCAGTTAGCTCATCAAATTCATAATATGGTTTATCATGAGTTTCTAGGTATTTCTTAGCTTTTTTCAATAATGTTGAATCCATTATAAAGATTGATATACCTCCATTAAATTTTGGATAATTATTGAAAGTATTATTTAAAGCATCTACTAGTTTTTGGGTAGTTAAATTTTTTTTATCAAATAATAGGCTTATATAAACTTTATCTATTGGTTCTTTTTCTAAATACTCTTCTACTGATAAATTTAGTTCATCAAGAGTTGCTCCACCTGGCCATAATTCTGAATAAACGTAAAAATCACTATCTAAATACTTCTTTAAATTAGCAGTTATTTCATTACTCATTTTGTATGTTATTCTTCTATCAACGTATCTATCACTTTCACCAGCTTTTTCATAGTATACGGGAAACCATAAAGTAGGATAAGACTTAGAATATGCATATGCTGTATTATAACCACCAAAAATATTGATACTAATTTTTAAACCTTTAACAACAAATTTTTCATTATATTTTTCTTCTAAAGCATGTTTCATTTTTATTGAATCAAAAAGTCCTAAAAAATTCATAACAAATAATATAGTTATAAAAGTTAGTCCTATAAATATCACTCTTTTTAATAAAACTTTATTTTTCATAAATGCGTCCTCCAATTTTTTATAAAAAAATAAAAGTGAATTATACTATTTTGCTAATTCACTATTTTCAATCCATTTCTCATGTTCTTTTAAGGATTGTATCAAGTAATCTTGATTTTCACATAAAATACTTACTATTATTCTTTTTCCATTAAAATAAATACCTACAGCACCTTTAGAATCTATTTCTACTTTTTCTATTTGTTCGAAAGTAAAAACTTCTTTTTTATGAAATATACTTTGGTATTCTAGTTGGTTACCATTTACAATTATGATCCAACTTTTAGTCCATAAGGCAATTACAGCACCTATTAAAGAAATAATAGAGGCAAATATTAGATGTCCAACTGAAGCAGTTTCGTTACCAATAATCAAGAAAAATCCAAAGAATACGAATAAAAGTACACCAAAATACATCATAACCAAAAATACTTTTGTAGCCTCTTTGGGAATTTGAACAGCGTATTGCATTGAGTTTTGATTCTGCGGAGTCATACTTTTTCTTTTAGAATAAAGAGATGCCATAAATCCATCAACAATAAGCATAGTGATTCCTGAAATAATTGCTTTAATCATTTTCAATCTTTCTTTCTTAATTTAATTATATATTATATTTTTATATTTTGAAATAATAATTTTCTTCTGATGTAAAGTTCACCATTTTTTTCCAGAATAATAGGAATAATCCCCTAAATTTTCATAATCTTGGATATCTGATTGTCTGCTTGCATTAGAATTTTTTTCAATTTCTTTTAATTGTTCTTCAATATTAGAGTCAATGTCTTCTTCTTTATTATTGTCATCATCATTATCATGTTGTGAATTATTAGAAGAATTATTTAATTGATTTTGTAATGTTTTTATTTCATCTTCTAATTGTTCAGCATCTTTACTATAACCACTATTATCAATTTGACTTGCACAGTTATTATTATATAAGTTGCTTTTTGCTTCTTCTAATTGATCAAAAGCAGTTTTATAATCTGAAGTATCAATTTGCTTTATTATACTTAATGATAAATTGATTCTAACATCGCAAACTTTATTTTGAGGTGGTTTTTTTTCTAAAGCTTTTTGATATTTTTTAATAGCTATATCATATTTTTGGTTTTGATATAAAATATTTCCGTCATTATAATAGGCAATATAAGATTGATTAAAATTGAAAATATATAGTGATTTTACTAGTAAAGAATTAAATATATTGTGGTTATAATTAAATATAATGATTTCATTTATAGTATATGTAGTAATAAACTTAAATAAAATTATCCAAAGAAATATCAATAAAATTTTTAAACTCTTTTTCATAAACTTCTCCTAAATTTATTAAATTCTACTATTAATAAGATTAAAAGTGGAATAACTAAAATATAATATGTATCATCATAAGTGCTTTTATCATTTGATTCGATATCATTATTAATCATATTTTTTATTTCTTCTAATTTTTTATTAATATTACTTTGTTTATCCATATAAATATAATCAATATTAATATCTTTTGCAATTGTTTTTAAATTGTTTTCATCAATCTTAGATATTGCTTTTTCAAAATTTTTAGAAGAATCTTTTAAATATTCTGATTGTTCTGAATAACTATTTTTTGATTTCATATAGCCACCTTGTTCAGTTCCGTATCCTAATATAGCACCATTATTAGTAATATTTGCAATTTCCTTAAAACTTTTTAAAGTTGAGTTATCAGTAATTTCGCCATCACTAATGAAAAATAAAATTCTTATTCTTTGTTCTTTTTTTTGTGATGATTTTAAAGAAGAAATAATGGTGTCAATTGGTGTGTTTAATGATGAACCTTTGGCATATAACTCATTAAGTGGTTCAATTATATCTATAGCTTCACTAGTAATATTTGTATCTCTTGTATAAGGGATTACAATTTTAGCAGTATTATTAAAAGTTATAATAGAAAATCTTGCTCCATTTAATCTTTTTATTATATATTGGCAATCTTTTTTTACGGCATATAGTCTAGTTTTGGTACCATCATAATCTTCGGCATTCATACTGATAGTGTTATCTATAACAAATAAAACATCTAAATTATTTGTTAAAGTTTGGGAATTGTTAGAAGGAATCATTATTCTAAGATTAATTAAAAATAATAAGATAACTATTATAATTTGAATAATATTTTTTTTATTACTTTTCCAAATTATTACTAATAAAATAGTACAAATAATAATCATTATCCATATTGGTAATATAGGAAAAATTCTCATTTTATCACCTTCTTACTAATAATAAGGCCAATTATTGATATTAATAGCATAATAAATGGTACTTGGGGAATATCGACTTTTTTAGTTTCAGGTTGATTTTTAAGTAATGATTTAGATGTTGATTCAATATCTTTTACAATATTATTAACTGTAGAGGCTGAATGTTCATAAAGTTTGCCATGAGTGTTTTCAACGGCATTTTTAAAAGCGATTTTATCATCATTATTCATAGTTTTAGTGCCGATGCCAAAAACTTTTATTCCTTTACTTAAGCTAATTTTTGCAGCTTTATCTAAAGTAACAATTGGTGTACCTGCTAAGTCATTATCTGTTGATAAAATAATAATTCTTGTTCTTTCTTCATCTAAATTTGAGAAACTATATACGCATGAAGCAAGACCATCACCAATTAGGGAACCTCCTCTTGTTTCACTTCCTTCTAATGTCCCACTGTATATATAATTTCTTACATAGAAAAGGTCATCAATATTATCACTAGTAGAAGTTGAATTGTTTGCATTCAAAGATTTTTTCATTTCATCTAAGACATTTACGACATAGTCATAATCATCAGTTAATGGTACAAGAATAACGGAAGATGTGTTAAATATAGAAATACCAAATCTTTCACCATTTAGGTTTTTAACCGTCTCTTTTAAGCTTTCAACTAATTCTGTATTTAATTCATCAACTGATGCTGAAACATCCATACATAAAAATATATCTCTATTATATTGATTATTATCAATTGTATCTATTTTTGCTAATCTTGATATTAAGATAGTTGAAAATATAATGCTACTTCCAAATACTATGTAAATAATTTTTTTGATTAAATGGTATTGTTTTATTTTCTTTTTGTAATAATTAGAATTTTTTAAATATTTTGTGTTAGCTATTTTAGATCCAATTGTATATTTTTCTTTTTTTATTTTTGAAAAAATAAAATAAAGAATTATACCAACAATTATGATAATGATAATAATTGGATTTCTTAATTCCATTTTTCTATCACCATCCTTGTTTTATTTATTGATAAAGTTATATTTCCTTTAGAAATTTTAGAAAATTCAGGATTATAATATTCACTTACTAGTTGATATAATATTGGCATATTAATAGTTGAGATATCTTTTAATGTATAATTTTGTACTTGAATATTAGTTACTTCATAAATAAAGTTTCTTATTATACTGCTCAATTCTTGATATGCTTTTCTGCTAGATAATTTGCTATTATTAAAATTAATTATTAAGTTATCAATTTTAGTTAAATATTTCTTTTTTATTACTAGTAAATCTTTGTGGTTTGGAATTATTAATTTTTTTTTAAGTTCTTTTTTCTTCATATATCTTGTTATAATTAGGACAAAAATTATAAGAATTATTGTAAAGATAATATATAAAATAGAGTATGAAAATAATGGTCTTAATTCAGTTGTTACTTGCATATTTATGTTCCTCCAATAATTCAATTATTTTTAAATTTATTTCCTTTTTTGAACTAATTGATATCATACAGGTATTATTGTTTTTTAACTTAGTTATATTTTTTTTTAGGATATCTTTTCTAACTTCTTGTTCTATTTCATTTAATTTACTATCATTTAGTAAAAAATCTGAAATATATTTATCTTCAGAAACATCAAAAATATTCTTTCCAAACATATAATTATCATTAATATTTATAATCATTAAATCGTGTCTTTGATTTAATTTTTTTAATATTGAGCTTTTGATACTATCAATTCCAGCAATATCAGTTATAATAAAGATTATCATTCTTTTAGAGATATTTTTAAATACATATTCTAATAATTCATTCATATCAATATCTTTGATAGTAGCATATTTATCATAATCACATAAATATTCTTCTAAGTTATATAAATTATACTTAAATGGTTTATATTCAATTTTTTCTTCATTAGCTAAAGTCATTCCAACATAGTCGTTGTTTTCAATGGCTAAATAGCCAATAGTACCTGCAGTATATAAGGCAATTTCTTTTTTGCTTTCATGCATATCGGTATCAGCATCCATTTTTTTCCCAGTATCCATAATTAACATAATATTATGTTTTTTTTCAGCTATAAATTGTTTAACAAGCAAAGTACCACTTCTAGCTGATGATTTCCAATCAATATCCTTTACATCATCGTTAATAACATATTCTCTTAAATTTTCAAAGTTTAAACTTTTTCCTTTATATACTGATTTATATGTACCGTCCAATATATTAGTTGTCTTTTTACTAGAATATATTGAAATGTTAGCTTTTATTTTATTTATATAATTTAATTTCATGGTGTATTAACAGCTCCAAATATTGCATCAATTATCTGTTCAACAGTTATATTATCAGCAATTGCTGAAAAATTAAGAGAAATTCTATGTCTTAATACACTATATCTCAATTCTTTTATGTCTTCAGGAATTACATAAGTTCTGCCATTAATTAAAGCTATAGCTTTAGCGCATTGCATAAATGCTATTGTTCCTCTTGTACTAGCACCTAAATTAATGTATTCAGCTAAATTACTAGCAATATAATTTTTAGGATATCGTGTAGCTAAAATAATTTGAGCTATATAATTTTTAATTGAATCATCAATATATACTTTGTCTGATAAATTTTGTAAAAATTTTAAATCATCTAATTTTAATATAGATTTGGCATTATCAAAAACTTTATTTTCAATACGATTTAGTATTTCCACTTCTTCTAGAGCCGTTGGATATTCAACTTTTTCTTTTAATAAAAATCTATCTAATTGAGCCTCTGCTAATAAATAGGTTCCTTCTTGTTCTATGGGATTTTGAGTAGCTATTACTATAAATATTTCTGGTAGCTTGTAAATTTTGCCATCAATAGTGATTTGACGTTCTTGCATAGCTTCTAATGTAGCACTTTGCGTTTTAGCGCTTGAACGATTTATTTCATCAAGTAAAACAAAATTGGCATAAATAGGTCCAATTTTTGTTTCAAAACTATTATTGGAATAATTAAAAATTTGAGTGCCAATAATATCGCTTGGTAATAAATCAGGAGTACATTGAATTCTTGAAAATTTACCATTAACAGCCTCAGTTAATACTTTGGCAGATGTTGTTTTAGCAAGGCCAGGAACAGACTCTAGTAAAATATGTCCATTAGCCATTAAAGAAACCAATAATATTTTTTCTAGATTTGTTTGGCCAACAATTCTTTCTGAATAATACTTAAATAAATTAGCGATAATTTCTTTACAACGAGTAATTTCTTCTTGTGATATATTGCTTTTTTCAGCTAAGTTATTGGAATTTGTAATAACATTCTCATTATTCACACTAACACCTCTTTTTATAAACAAAATCTATTATTTTCAATAATATTTTATATTAATTTTATTAAAATAACAAGTTATATGTCATAAGTATATTTTCCTTTGTAAACAAAAATTACATAAATTTGATAATTTTAATTAAAAAAATTGCAAATTTTTTTAATTTACAATCAAACAATCAATTTTATAACACTCAAAAGAGTGTTGATATAAGTTATCAACATAAATATTTTTTTAGCAGATTGTCCTTTTAACTATGTTTTTAAACATCTTATTTTTTCTTCTTGATGATTTACTATATGTCCTTTAGCCATTGCCATCATTGCTATCATCATTAAATCTATCATTACTGTTGCTTTTTTTAATCCTCTAACTTTATGATTTTCTAAATTAAAATCTCGATCAAATCTTCCATTTATTCTTTCTAATGCTGTTCTTTTATTATAGATTCTTTTCCACTTTTTACTATCCCTTGCTATTGGTGTAAATATTCTACTATCATAATTTATATCTATACTATATACTTTATCCTTATACTGATACCTTAATGTTTCCTTTACTTTATCGTATCCTAAATATTTTAATGGTATCATTTCTCCATCTTCATTTATAATGTATACTTTTCCATCATAAGTATATACTATATCTGTTTCTTTATATTGCATTGTGGTTTCACCATCATGCCATTGATTCCTAATATCTATAACTGGCTTTATTCCTTTGCTTTTTAAAAAATCTATCATTTCTTTGCCATCATAACCTTTATCTGCTGATGCAGTATCTATTTTTTCTACTTTTTCATTTGGTAACATTTCTATATGTTTTTTAAATTGTTCTCTTTCTCCTTTAGAAGCTTTCGTTACTGTATATTCTATTGGTAATTCATGGTTTACATCTGCTAATAAATGATATCTATATCCAAAATATGTTTTCTTTTTTATTTTAGTTTCTCCTGTTTTAGCATCTTTATAATAATTCTCTTTTATCGTATAATCAGCATCCATATCACATCTTGAATCTGAACTATCTCCATTTTTATTTGGACCTTTTGCTTTTGATAAAAATATTTTTCCATCTTCTCCTACATCTTTTCCAAAATCTTTTAAATTTTCGTACATAAAATCTCTTAAATCATAAAAACAATCTTTAAGCAAAGGTTCTATCTTTTTTAAATTATTTATCAAATTTGTATATGCTTTTGGTGGTGGTACTAATTTATTTTTTCCATAGTAGTAATCTTCATCACGAAAGCCACATATTTTTCTTAAATCTCTATTTCTTGATAATTCTCTTCTTAACTGTTCTATTGTAGAGCATTCTATTAATGGCATGATTAAAAGCGAATTCCATACTGCTATTACTGGATAGTCATTTCTTCCTTTTCCTCTCATTTCTATTAATTTATTTACTATTTTTTCGTCTGGAACATTATCAATTAATAACTTACATCTTTCTAAATCTCCTAAAACTTCAATTTCTTTGTAATCAAATGCAGACATTTGTGCTATAATTTTCATAGATACATCACCTCTTTGTTATGTTCCAACTATATTATAACATTTTTTCGGTGTTGTATCTGCGAAATCCCTTATAAAATAAGGGATTTTAGTATTTTGTGCGTAATTTTTTGATTTTTAATAAAAATCAATTTAAAAAGAGAACTTTTTGCCATTTTTTCGGTGCGTTCTCTTTTTTTATGACCTTTATAATCTACTGTTTTTACTTATTTTATTCAACAAAGGAATTTATACCATAAAGTAAATTATATTTTTTTAATATTCTGTTTCTTAATTTTTAAATTGAAAATAGGCATTTTGTTGATTTAAGTTCATGGAATAATTTAGTAAATTAACAAAATTTAAACTTTTTAAGAATAATTTTAAATAAAAAAATCTAGTAAAATAAACTAGATAATATATGATAAATCGCTATAAAGCGAATTGTTTATCTATGGCAGGGGATGAGAGAATCGAACTCCCAACTAAAGTTTTGGAGACTCCTATTATACCATTTAACTAATCCCCTATGGCACTGCCGAAAATAGTATAACATAAAATTATAAAAAATACATAATATTTTTTTGAAAATTTTATTCTTATAATGTATAATATAGGTGGTAGAAATAAGAAAAAGTAGTTAGTTATTATTGGTGTAGTTACTGTTTATTATTACAGTAATAATTTTTGCAAATAGAAAAATTGTTCTTAATTTATATTATATGGAGATTATGATCCTTCTAGTTCTTATAATATAGAAATTAATCCTCGTAATAGAGAAATGTATGTTAAAGAAACACAGTATTTATCTGAATGGTGTGGTGAGAATGATAGAAAAAAATATTATATTAAATGATGAAAAATTAAAATTGATAAAAGAAAATTTTTATCAAAAGAAGAAAAAGAACAATTAGCTGAAGCTTTATCGAATAATTGGAGGGTATTATGAATTTAAATGAAACAGAAAAAAATAATAACAAAAATATTGAAAAGAAACTAACATTAACTAAGTGTTTACTATTTGCTATAATGGGCGGGGTTTTATTGTATGTTTTTTTTACTTTATATTATAAAGATATAGGATTTGGGACTTGTTTTTTTTCTTTTATTATTCCTTTTATTCCATTACAACTATATTTTTTTGTTAATGCTGTAATTAAAATAGCGAATAAACAAAAGAGAACTGCTTTTGATTATGTTGCATTTGTTATTATTAGTGTAGCTGTAGTTATATCTTCTTGGGCTTTTGCAACTAGTGATAGTAGCTTGCTTTCTAATAATATTCCGCCTAGTCTTCGGTATATATATGAACCTGCTTATATTATAAGTATATTATTTATAGTAATTATTTTGATAAAAGAAAGAAATAAGAAAGTAAAATAAATTATATTTTGGGTTATGAAAGATTTAAGAATAGCATATATTTTTTAAGAAATTAGTTTACTTTCTAAATTTCTTTTGTTAAAATAATGACGAGTAATGAAATTACTCCTTGCTTTTTAGTGATAAAAAGCCATTAGACCATAAGGAGGTGTAGATATGAAAAAGTATGAAGTAATGTTTATTGTTAAGGCTACTATGGAAGCTGAAGATGTAAAGAAAACATCTAAAAACTATAAGTCTTTGATTGAAAGTGAAAAAGGTAAAGTCATTGAATTCAAAGAAATGGGAGAAAAGAAATTAGCTTATCCTATTAAAAAAGAATTAAATGGTTATTACTTTGTAATGCAAGTTGAAGCTAGTAAAGAAGCTATTGCAGAATTTGATCGTAAGATTCGTCTTGATGAAAACGTTTTAAGACATTTAATCATTCGTTTAGATGAGGAGTAAAATATGAATAAGGTTATTTTAATTGGAAGATTAGCAAGGGATCCAGAATTAAGAACTACTAGTAGTGGTATTAGTATGGTAAGATTTACTGTAGCAGTAACAAGACCGGGAACACAAGGTGCTCAACCGATTACTGATTTTATTGGATGTATTGCTTGGCGTAGACAAGCTGAGAATATTGCTAAATATTGTAGTAAAGGTAGTCAAGTTGCTGTTGATGGTCGAATTCAAACAGGAAGTTATGATGGACCTGATGGTCAAAAAAGATATACTACTGATATTGTTGCCGATAATGTAACATTCTTAGGTTCTAGAAATAGTAGTGCAACTAATAATGTTGATAACTCTAGTAGTTATGAACAGGCAATGCCAAACTATAATGAAATGCCATCTCCTAGTGAAATGCCTACAATGGATGTTAGTGAAGATCCATTTAAAGATTTTGGTGAAGAAATTGCTTTAACTGATGATGATTTACCATTTTAAAGAAAGGAGCTGTTATTATGGCTGAATTTAGAAGAAAAAGAAAAAAAATATGTCAAATGTGTGCTGGTAAAACAGTTGATTATAAAGATGTCATGATTATTAATAAATATATTAGTGAAAAAGGTAAAATTTTACCTAGAAGAATGACTGGAGCATGTGCCAAACATCAAAGACATATTGCACAGCAAATTAAATATGCAAGATTTATGGCTTTAATACCATATGTTAAATAGACTTTTATAAGTCTTTTTTAAGTTAGGAGAGTATATGAAATATATTGATGGTTATGTTAATTTAGATAATGAAAAGATGATTAAAGATCCTAATCCTAAAGAAATAAAATATGGGATGAATAAATCTTGTTGGTTTATGATTAATGATGAAGAATATTTTTATAAAGAATGTTTAGAATTAGAAGAAGCTTATATGGAAATGTTTGCATCAATTATTGCAAAATGTGTTGATATTAAAACCGTTAAATATGATATAGCAATCTTTCATAATCATATTGGAGTTGTCTCTAAAAATTATAATGAAAAACATTTAAAAGAAAAAGCTTTACAACAAATAATAAATAATTTTTATAAAAAGGTTATTGAAAATAATAAAGAATATAATTATCAATTAAAAGATTTATATAATTTAGAAATGATTTGGGATGCTTTAAGATATCAGTATCAAGATAATGAGATTGTTTTAAAATTAATGAAAGATATTATTGATAGTTTTATTTTACAGTTTTTAACCGGCAATCGTGATTTAAATTTAAGTAATTTAGTTATTATTGAAGATGATATTCCTTTTTTAGCACCTAATCATGATTATAGTAATCAAGATATTAATAATTATTCATATTTAAATTATGCTTTAGAAGTAGGGCCTAAATCTAAAGAAAGCATTTTAGATAATTTTTTAAATACTTCATCTGATTATTATATTAATTATTTTAAAGAAAAGATTATGGAAATGCCAAAGATTGAAACGATTTTTTTAAGTGTAGAGTTAAAAGCTAAAAAGAAAATACCTACTAATATTAAATTAAGATATATGAGATGGTATGAAGCTAATTTAAATGCCCTTTTAGAAAAGATTGAATATCGATTAAATGAGCCTAAAAGATAGGTTCATTTAATTTTCTAAAAAAAATTTAAAAAAATTGGTAATTTTTACTTGCATTTACATATACTTTGATGTAGAATGTAAAACGTGCTGAAGGTTTTTAGGTTAAAAAAATGTAGATAAAAACTATGATTAGAAGCATTTTTTTAATGAAAAACGATTTACATTCTTAAAAAATGTAAAGACTAACAGCTAAACAGTAAAAATTCTTAAAAAGTCGAAAAAAGTTGTTGACATTAAAATAAGAATTTGGTATATTACTGTTGCACTTGCGAAAGTGTAAAGAAAATGTTCTTTGAAAACTGAGTAAAAAAGTCAATTTGAGTAGCTTAGATTAAACTAAAATAATTTATTTTTATTGAGAGTTTGATCCTGGCTCAGGATGAACGCTGGCGGCATGCCTAAGACATGCAAGTCGAACGCGAG
>CANQSO010000021.1 GCA_947626535.1 uncultured Bacilli bacterium
GTTGTTACACATAACATTTTCCCCTTTCCTATATTCTCACTAATAATTTATGTTAATTTTTAAAAATAGTGCATTTTAAAAAAAAGTGTAGTATAATTTCTTTAAGAAAGGTTAGATAAATATGGATCAATGGTTAATATATGTTATTATTATTATTAGTTTAATTTTTATTTCTTTAATAATTGCTAAACTAATGAGAAAAGATTTTAATATTGAGGCTAACAAATTAATTGCTTACTTAGGAGGTAAAGATAATATTGTTAATGCCGAATGTAATATGTCTAGATTTAAAGTTATTTTAAAAGATGTAAGTATAGTTGATAAAGATTCCATAACTAAATTAGGAGCAAAAGGAATTGTTGAAATAGACAATCAATTAAAAATTATTTTTGGCAAAGATGCTAAAGAATTAAAAAGATATATTGATCAATTAATCTAAAAACACCATAAAGGTGTCTTTTTTAATGAATTATTTCAATATCAACAATAGAAGATATTGGAATACTTTTATTATCTAAAGTTAATAAAGAATTTGCATTTCTACCAACTAAAGTCACATTAAAACTATTATCAATTGTTGTAATCTTTACTTGTTTTTTATATACAAAATCTTTACTTGCAAAAACATGATTTATTTCTTCCATAATATTCTTTTTTCTTACTTCTTCTTTACTATTCAAACTCCCATAATAATATTCTGTATTATTCTTAATTTCTTTTTCAATAGGATTTGAAAAAACACTTGGTAAATCTTTTTTCACTTAAAACACCTCTTTTAATTATTTTATGTTTAATTTAATTTTTTTTGACTATATTAATAACATGAACAAAACAAATAAATTAACAACTTTTATATTTATTATATTTTTCTTCTTATTATTAACAATAAGTTTAGTTTTAATGTATCATTCTCAATATATAAGTTCTCTTTATACAAATCATTTTGAAAAACAAATAATGTGGATCATAATTGGATTATTAGTTTTTATTATATGTTATTTTATTCCTAAAAAATATTTTTTTAGATATAGTTTAATTTTCTATTTAATTAATCTTTTATTACTTTTATTAGTTTTATTTATTGGTAAAAATATTAATGGCGCAACTGCATGGATAAAAATAGGTAACTTTCAATTCCAACCAAGTGAATTAATGAAATTATCTTATGCTTTATTCTTAGCAAGCTTTTGTTCTAATCGTAATTTTTATACAATAAAAGACGAATTTAAATTTATTTTAAAAGTTATTATTATTTTTTTAGTTCCTACTATCCTAGTTTTCTTAGAACCAGATACAGGTGCCATAATTTTCTTTTTATTAATGACTATTATTATATTATGGAATACAAAAATATCTAAAAAATGGTTTTGGGTCTTTTTATTAATAATTATTGGCTTACTAGGAACTTTTATTTATGCTTATTTTTGGCAAAGAGATTTTTTAATAAAAATAATAGGAACTTCTTTTTTCTACCGTATTGAAAGAGTTTTAGCTTTTGGTAGTGGAATGCAAATTGAAAATTCTTTAACTGCATTAGGAAGTGCTTCATTAATTAAAATTAATTTATTTAATCCAGGGATTTATATACCTGAAGCCCCAACTGATTTTATTTTTGCCTTATCAAGTAATGTTTTTGGTCTTATTGGCCCTATAAGTATTTTAATCTGCTACTTAATAATCGATTATTGCTTAATAAATTTTCTAAAAAAAGAAATAAACGAAACTAAAAAATTATTTTTTAAAGCTTTTTTAACAATCTTTTTATTCAGTCAATTTGAAAATATAGGCATGAATTTAGGTCTTCTACCTATAATAGGTATACCTTTACCATTTTTAAGTTATGGTGGCTCATTTATGATTATTATGTTTGCATTTTTAGGAATAATTTTAGACCAAAAGAAAAGTTTTACCCAAAAAAGTAAAACAATTCATATCCAATATCAATAAGGAATATAATAATTATAAGAATAATTGCCATAGGGTCTTGGTGGATAATAACTTGGATAATAACCAGGGCCATAATTAGGACCAGGATTTGGAGCAACATTATAAATTGGTCTCGGCCTTGTTAATCCAACTGCTGCTCCACCTGTTACAGCTCCAACTAAAAAAGGAAAAATAAAACGATCATTATTATTAGGATAATAACGATTACGTTCCCGATACATATATGGATTCATAAAAACTCTCCTCTCAAAGTAGTTTATGATTAATAATTTAATTGGTTAAGATTATAAAAACCTATACTCTAAGAATATAGGTCAATCTTTAATCTTTTTCTTTACTGTTTTTTTAGTAACAGTTTTTCTTTTTCTTGTTTTAGGAGTTGCTGGTTTTTTCTTAACTGTAACAGTTTTTTTCTTACTATCAATATTTTCTAAAATATTATCTATTCTTTCTTCTACTTCTTTTACAGCTTCTTCAACTTTAAAAGCTTTATTTTCTTTAGCAATATCTTCTAATTCTAAACATGTTTCTTTAATTTTATTGATTTTTATTTTAACTAATTCTTTTTTAGTATCATCATCTAATCCACTTAATTCATCTTTAATTTCACTTAATCTTTTCATAAAAGCTGACTTAGTCTTTTCAATATCAATATCTTTAATAGAATCTAATAAATTATTTAAAGATACTTTTAATTGTTTTCTCGATTCACTTCCTTCAGCTGGCGCAATTAATAAACCTAATCCCAATCCAACTAAAGCACCTGTAATAAATTTATTATGTTTACCATCCATTATTTAGCACTCTTTTTCTTAGTTGTTGTTTTTACTTCTACTACTTCAGCTTCATCTTTTTTACTTTTTTTCTTTGTAAATAATCCCGTAATCATTCCAACTACTGTTTCAACTACTTTATCAGTTACTAAAACAATTTTATCAGTAGTAGTATCTATAATTCTAAATAAACTATCTAAAGCATGAACTTTTTCATTTACATTATCTACAGTTCTTTCAACTTTATCTAAAGTTATAATTAATTTAATTGCTAACACTATACCAATTAATAAAATAATAATTAATAAAATATAAATAACTATTGGCAAAAATTCTTGTAAAAATACCATTATTCTTCATCCTCCCTATTATCATACATTGAATCTATTAAATCAAATAAATCATTTTCTAAAGTCTCTTCTTCTTTTTCTTCTTTAGTTTTTTCTTTTGGCTTATCTATTTGTTCAAGTTCTATTGTATTAGTATCAAACATTTCTTTTTCTTTTTCTTCTTCCTCTTTTTCTTTTTTTAAATCTATTACATCATAGGAAGTTTCTTCAAGTAAATCTTCTATAGATTTTTCTGATTTTGGTTTTGGTAACTTTTCTTCACGTTTTTCATCATAAAACTTTTTAGTTGGTTTATTTAAAGTTTTTTCTAAATCTTCTTCTAAAGTCCCAAAAGCTTTTTTTCTTACAACATCTACATCAATATCTTTTTTAGGTTCACTTTTAACAATTAAATCTTCTTTTTTATAATTCTTATCTAATATTCCATAAACAGGTGAAATAACTGGTGATGGCTTAAACTTTGTAACTTTTGTTTCGTCTTTTTTAGCAGGATAAGCTCTTCCTTTTATTTCTTCTTGTATTTTTTCTTCTTTATTACTTCTTTTAATTTTAGGTTTTTCATAATCAAATAAATTAATAGACATATTTTGTTTTTCTGGTTCTTTACTTTTCTCTTCAAGATCTAAATCTAAAGAAATATTTTTCATACTATCAAATTCTTGATCATCAAAAGCTGGAAAATCAAAAGTCTTTTCTGCTTTAAATAATTCTCGATCAGTAACAATAGGTTCTTCTTCTATTTCTTTTTCTTTAAAACTTGGTTTTTCAACTTTTTTGGGAGGTTCTATTTGAGGAATCTTAACAGTAGCTTCATCTACTGGAACTTCTATTTCTTCTTCTTCAAACAATACATTTTTTAACTTATTAAATAATTTCATTTTTATACCCGCTTTCTTATCTTCTTATAAAATCTGGATCAACATTTTCATCTTCTTCATACTGCCCATATTCTTCAGAAATTTGTAAATAACTACTTTCGGTATCTGCAGTTTCAAATATATTATACAAAATTTCACTAGACTTTAAAGAATTTTCTTCCATAAGACTTTTTAAAACTGTATCTTGATAGTTTATTGATGATAATATAGTTGTGCAATAAGCAAGTGCTTCTTTAAGTTTTTCTTCTTTTACTATCACTTCTATTTTAGCATAATTGTACATGATTTCAATAAAATATTTTTCATTTGCAGTTTTTTTTATTTCTAAATAACCAAATTTACTATCATTTTTAATGCTTTTACTAAATATAACATTATCCTTTTCTTTATAATCCATTTCAACTTTATTATAATAACTAACTAAATCTACATATAAGTAATATATATCATCACTATTAGATAAAATTTCATTATTACCAGATGATTTAATAATCCGCATTCCCTTAGGTAAATAATACATAAAACCTCGACGATTTTCATTAGTTATATTATAAGAACTATTTAAAGAATCTATTATAATTTGTTCATAATTTAAATTAGCTATATTAGAACATCCAGCACATATAAGTAATAAAAATAAACCCAAAAATATTCTTTTCATTCTATCACCTTGTCGTGGACTAATTATATCATGAAAACAGTTTTATTGTAAATTAGATATTATTTTAAAATTTCTTCAAATAATTTTTGATATTGATACGCGACAAAATCCCAAGTATAACTATCACTAATCCGTTTTTTAGCAAGACGTTCATATTTAGAGCATTCATCTTTACTTAACTTATCAACTTTTTCTAAAACATTTTTCAAATTATTTTCATTCTTATTAAAATAAAAACAACTATCTAAACCAACTTCTTTATTATAAGCTACATCATATAATATATTAATTTTAGTTGTACTCAAAGCTTCTAATAATGAAGGATTGGTTCCACCAGCTGAATGACCATGCAAATAAGCATAAGCTAGCTCACGTAATGTTTTTAATTCATCTTGATCATAAACCGAGCCAATAAACTTAATTCTTTTATCACTTTCAAAATTAGTACTATCCTTTAATTGTTGATAAAATTTATTTTCTTCTAAATTACAAATAATCACTAAATCTTTTTTAATCTTAGTTTTCATAAATTCTTTAATCATTACTTCATAATTATTCTCCGGAATAAATCTACCCACAATTAAATAATAATTATGCGGTTTTATATCATTTTCTTTCATTAAGGCTAAAGCATTTTTACTATTACTTTTATTATTTAAATATGCTCCATAAGAAATATATCTAGTTATCGTATGATACTTAGCATATTTTTGATTAACATATTCTAAAATAGCTTTAGAATCGCAAATACAATAATCACTATACTTAATCATTGTTCTTTCACTAATTTTAAAACATTGTTTAATCCACCAAGACCATTTAGCTCTTTGCCATTCTAAACCATCAGGGTTAATTAAAATCTTAACACCCATTTTATGAAAAGCTTTTTTCCAAAACAAAAATAAAGGCCCAACTTTACAACCTAAAATATATAAAACCGTATTTTCTAATTTTTGTTCTTTAATATATTTTTTAAAATATCTAACCGCTTTAATTGTAAAAGTAAACATTGTTACAAAACCCTGCTCGGGAACATATATTTGAGGACATATAACCCCATCTTTATTAATAATTTTTAAATCTTCATCTTGATTATGATTTAAATCAGGAATATAAAATTTAGTATTAGAATCATGATAATTTGCCACTAAATTGGTAACAAAAGTTTCCCAACCACCATAATTATATTTAAAACCACGAGCTCCAATAATAATGATATTTTTCATAAGTCACCTCAAATCCAAAATGTTAAGTAAGCTATTCCTAAACTAAGATAGTAAAATAATTTCAAAAAGAACATTCCTATTTTATTTAGATGATTATATTCTCTTTCATAATAAAACTCGCTATTCTTTAATATTTTATACTTTTTAACTTTATTTAAACTCTTATCAACTGATAAAGATAAATTATGTTTAACAGCTACTCGGTTATCAACATAAGTTTCTAAATTTTTCTTCATAGCTTTTTTAGCCAAAATATTTTCTTCATAGTATAAAAAAGTATGAGGATCAAAATAATTAACTTTTTTAAAATCTTTTATTCGGCCCATCATAAAACAACCATGAATAACTTCAACTTTAGTTAAAGCTTGATTATAATATTCTTTAGGATACTTAAGCATTTTATTACTTAAGCGATGTATAAAGGTTATATTAGATATTAAATCTGTAAAGAAATTAGGACATCTCCAACCCCGATTAATAAAACCATTCTCTAATACTTTAGGCCCTAAAAAAGAAATATGTTCATCTTCCTTAAAATCATTAATTAATTCTTTTATAACACCTTCACTAACAATAATATCTGGATTAGATACAATTGCTAAATCACATTTAGTATTTTCTTCTAAATACTTTAAACCAAGATTATTACCATGAGCATAACCTTTATTCTTTTTATTTTCTAAAATAATAACTTTTTTAGTTTCATATTTTTTTAGTTCTTCTAAAGAATTATCAGTACTACAATTATCAACAACAATAATCTTATCTAAGCATTCATAATCTTTAACTTGATTTAACATTTTTTTCGTATTTTCACTATCATTATAATTTAATATAACCATTCCTGTTTTCATATTTCACCAATTATTTCTTTTAACTCATTTATAGTTGCATCTTTACTAAACTTTTTAGCAGTAAGATAACCATTTAAGATAATTTCATCCCTTTTCTTCTCACTCATATTATAATACATTTTTATTCTTCTTGCCAAACTCTTCGCATTATCACTATGATAAGTTAAGGAATTTTCTTTATTTTTCAAGTATTCACTTGGTCCATACATATCACATGCAATAACAAAAGTAGAACACGCCATAGCTTCTAATCCAACTAATCCTAAAGATTCACTTTTTCTTTTAGTTGGAAAAACTAAAATATCAAAAGCATTATAATAATTAACTAAATCATTTTGATAAACAAAATCCTTTTTAATAACCATATCTTCTAAATGATATTTTGAAACTAAATAATCAAAGTTTTTTTCTTCAATACCACTTCCAATAACTAATAATTTAGTATTCTTAAATTCTTCATAACCTTTTAATAAATATAAAGCTTCTAAAAGAGTATCATAACCTTTATCTTTTTCTAATCTAGATACTAAACCAATATAATTAGTATTAACATCTAATCCTAATTTTTCCCTACATTCATTTTGAGCTAATTTCATAAATCTTTCTAAATCAACACCACCAGCATGATAAATTTTAATTTTATCAAGTGGATAATTATATATTCGATTAACTTCTTTTTTAAAATAATTAGAAGAAACTACAACTAAAGAAGCATATTCTAAATATTTTTTACTTCTTTTCATATTTTTTTCTTCAAAATTATAATCAGCAATTAAATCATTACCATGACCATTTAAGATAAGTTTGGTATTTTTAGTAAATCTATAACTAAATAAAACTGGTCTAGTAGAATGCGATATAAAATGCACCCAAATATAATCATAAGAGCCAAAAGATTTAATGAATGTTTTTAAATAAAAGATACTATAACTAATTAATTTACTAAAAATATTTTGGTGTTTAGACATAACACTTTTATTAACAATATAATCACTTTCTAAACAATTAACCATATTTTTAACAAACGAACCATAATGCTTAGCCCATCTACTTGGATACATATTAGATACAACTAAAACTTTTTTTCTTTTATCATCAGTTTTATTAGCCATAACAATTAAAGGCAAGAACATACTTACCATAGCACTATTAAGGATATGACCTGCAAAAACGGATGCTACCAAAGTTAGATAAAAACTAAAAGCATAAATATTTTTTAATTTAATTTTTCTTAAAGCATAAATCATCACCAAAATATATACAACTAAACCAATAATTCCTATACTAAAGAATATATCAACAAGATCAATTTCACTATTCTTAACGAGTTCACTACTCACATCCCCAACTCCAAATAAATATTTAGAAGCATCTTTATTTTTTAATTCTCCAAAAGCATCACTGGCAAAAGAAAGTCTACTACTAAGCATTACTTTATCAATAAATTTAATACTAAAGACTTCACCAGTTGAATCTATTTCATAATATTTTAAAGCAACATCAAAATTCTTAACTAAGACTAAAACAAGACCTCCAAAAATAATTAAAATAACAGGAATACACATCATATATTTAATACTCTTTTTACGGTTTTTCCATAATAAATATAAAATACTAAAGACAAAACCAATAACTAAAGTTTTAGTTTTAAGTAAATATATACCAAATATTATTAAAATTAAACCAACTATTTTAACTAACCAATTATGATGTTCCTTTAAATAATTTAAAACAAGGGGCATTAAGCATAATAATATTCCTGATAATTCATTACCCGAATAAAAAAATGATAAATAAGCTTCTTTATTAACATATATTTCACTAATATTATGACCTATACCAAAAGAATAAGGTACAATTAAAAGTAATAAATAAAAATAGAAAATTTTAACTAAAAAATTAGTATTAATTTTTTTATTATCATAATCTTTTAAAAATAATAAAGCAATTGGTAAGAAAAAGATTTTTAACAAAAAAGTTATATACAAGACAATATTACTATTACTTGCAAAAATATATATGCCATCAATAATAAAGTAAAGTAATAATATTAAACATATTCTTCGATCTTTATTCTTTTTTAAAACAACTAGAAAAAAAATAACTAATATTAATGTTTTTAAAATAGAAGATACCCAAAAATGTTTACCATTCCAAGTATATATTGAAGTAATAAAATCAATAACAGGCATTAAAAATAAAAGATAATAAAAAAGATTATTAAAAATGTTATTTAGATTTTTTTTCATGAAGTCTTTCCTTTCTTCTTGTAAATAATATATCAGTTTTTAATACAAGAAACAAGAAGACAATCATTAAACATATATATAATATAATTGCATACTTAATATTACCTATCGCATATAAAACAGATACGGCTGAAAATAAAATATTTATTAAGTAAATAATTAATAATGAGGAACGTTTAGAAAACTTCATTTTTAATAATTGATGATGTAAATGATCTTTATCAGGATTAGTAAAAGGATTTTTACCTTTTAAAGTTCTTCTTATAATAGAGAATATGACATCAATTATCGGAGTTGCTAAAATAGCTAAAGGAATTAATAAAGATGTAAATGTTGTTAACTTAAATCCTAATATCGCAGTCGTGGCAACAAGAAGTCCCATAAAATTACTTCCTGAATCGCCAACATAAATATCAGCAGGTGGAAAATTATAAACTAAGAATCCTAATAAACTACCTATCATTAATAAACTAATAGTTGTATCAATACCACCTACTTTACCTAAGAAAATAGCAATAATCATAATAGTTGTAAAATAAATAGTTGTAATTCCTGAACTTAAACCATCAAGCCCATCACTTAAATCTATAGCATTAATAATAGCTACCATAAATATTAATGTAATAATTTCTTTAATTGGACTTGGAAAAACCAAATTTATTCCTAAAATAGTTAAACGATCAATCGTAATATTTCCATATAAAATAACAACTAGACAAGCAATAACTTGCCCAATTAATTGATATTTAGCACTTATTGGTTTTATATCATCAACCATTCCTGTAAATAAAATAATAAAACTCGCAACTAAAATAGCAATCATTTCCACACTACTACGAGCAAAAATCATATAACCAAGTAAAAAGGAAAAAAAGATTGCAACTCCTCCTAAAGTAGGAACAGGCTTTTTATTGGTATGATGTTTACCAGGATAATCAACAGACCCAATATGTAAAGCAATTTTTTTCATAACAGGTACTAAAATTAAACTAGATATAAACGTTGTTAAGATAATAAATGGAATATTAGAACCATTAATTCCTAAGTTCATAATCTCACCCTCTAAGATTATTATACATTATTTTACTAAAAAATAATAGGAAATTATCATGTAAAGCATTATTAACTAGTAAGCATAAAAAGATTTTTAATAATTATAAAGCAGTTTACTATTGAATAGATAAAACAAAAGGTGAGTTTATATCTCCAGTTCCATCAACAATTTTGATTTCCTTTTTTAAATACACAGTTGGATAGACAACTTGACTATCAGTAACAACCATACTATCTAC
Organism: uncultured Bacilli bacterium; assembly: GCA_947626535.1. Classification (GTDB taxonomy): domain Bacteria; phylum Bacillota_I; class Bacilli_A; order RF39; family UBA660; genus Ventrenecus. The sequence goes on from CANQSO010000021.1 coordinate 10,231, forward strand.
ACCACCAGTATTATTTGTACTAAAACCCATATCATAATCATAGAGATTAGGAGATAAAAAGTGAAAATAAAAATCATCACAATTAAATAGCCAATTACCTAAACAAGAAGAAATATCAATATAATAATAGCTTAATGGATAATCCAAAAATGTTTCTCTTAATTCACCACCAACTGCATAACCATAATCACTTGGATACATTAAACCTACTCCATTATATTTTTTTTCATCATCCGTAGATTCGTCCCATACTATAGGTCCATTTTCATATACATCAAATCCTCTTTCTTTTTCGTAAAATTGACTAGCAGTTAGATCTGAACCTGCATTACCACCTAAATTCCATTTTACTTCTTTATCTATCATATTTCTTGCTAATTCATCTAAGCCTTTTGGTAAAATTCCATTTCCAGTAAAATCACATATTGACTCATGAACCGTACCATCATCTATATAACATTTCCCAATTTGTCCATTATAATATATCCCATTCAACATATCTTTTAAAGTTGATGTGGTCCAATCATTTTTGTCATTGTAATCCCAAGCATATAATCCAAAGCTTTCCTGCCATTCAATATCATTTGTCCTTATTATTTTTATTCTTTGTTCTACTCCATTTGCTGTCATTACATTTACTAATCCGATAATTCGCCAGATTTCATTATTAAATAAAATATAATTATTTGGATTAGTTCCAGCATATCTATACTCCGTTTTATTCCATGCGCTGTCTAATTCTTCTAAATCATTGTGTTCTACCTTATATAAGCCATCTCCATTTTCTACTATTTCAACGTTTTTATCTAATTGAATATCTGTTTGTTCTTTAAAATATAAGCTACATTTAGTTTTAGGTGAATTTAACCCTTTAACAAGAGGAGCCCACTCATCAATATTCCATTCAATACTTGCTCCATTATCACATTCCCCATGGTCAAAGACTAAATTTTCTTCATTACCTTTTTGGGGCATTTCGTCTAATAATTCATCATTACCTTTATAAAACACAAAATAAATATCACTATTACCAAAATAATCTACTTTACCATTCATTATTGGAAATTCAGCACTCTCTGTAAAAGACGCAAAGGTTTTATATAGCAAAAAAGAAATACTTATTAGTACTATTGCACTTATACTTATTAGTATTACTTTTCTTCTTTTTTTATCTTTATCAACATACTTTTCTAGCTTCATACTATCACCTATTCTATAGGTAATTATATAACTTTACCCCCCCCCCTAGGTCAACCGAAAATTCACTTTTTGTTGAATTTTTTCAAAGTGTAAATTTTCAAGATTTCGTTTATAACCAAAAAATTTTATTTTTTTCCATTTTTTTCGTTTGTAGTCGAAATTTTTCTTGCTAAAAAAGAACAAATATTATGAATGTTTTCAACTATATTTGTTCTCTTAAATGTTATCTTTTTAATTTAAATATTTTTTAAGCCATTGACCTGTATAAGATTTTTCTACTTTACTTACTTCTTCTGGAGTTCCCGTTGCAACAACAGTTCCTCCACCATCTCCACCATCAGGACCTAAATCAATAATATAATCTGCTACTTTAATAACATCCAAATTGTGTTCAATAACAATTACAGTGTCACCATTATCAACAATGCGATTTAAAATAGCAATTAATTTTTTAATATCAGCACTATGAAGACCAGTGGTAGGTTCATCTAAAATAAATAAACTTTTACCAGTAGGCTTTTTTTGTAATTCTTTAGATAATTTTACTCTTCCAGCTTCTCCACCAGATAAAGTAGGAGCACTTTGACCAAGTTTAATATAAGATAGACCTACATCCATTAAAACATCTAATTTTCTTTTAATAGTTGGCACATTTTCAAAAAACTTAACAGCTTCATTTACTCTCATATCTAATACTTCACTAATATTTTTTCCTTTATAACGAATATCTAGAGTCTCTCTATTATAACGAGTTCCTCCACATACTTCACAAGGCACATAAACATCTGGTAAAAAATGCATTTCAATTTTTTTAACGCCATCACCCCAACAGGCTTCACAACGTCCACCTTTAACATTAAAGGAAAATCTTCCTTTATCATAACCATGCATTTTACTTTCTTTAGTATTAGCATATAAGTCTCTAATATCATCAAATACTCCAACATAAGTTGCGGGATTACTTCTTGGTGTTCTTCCTATGGCATCTTGACTAATCATTACTACTTTATCAATTAAATCAAGATTTTTAACTTCCTTACATTTACCAGGTTCTTCTTTACTACGATATAATTTATTAGCAACAGTTTTATAAAGAATTTCATTTACTAAAGTACTTTTCCCTGAACCAGAAACCCCAGTAACACAGATAAATTTACCTAAAGGGAATTTTACATTAATCTTTTTTAAGTTATGCTCTTCGGCTTTTACAACTTCAAGATATTTACCATTACCTTTTCTTCTTTTCTTTGGAACTTCAATTTTTTCTTTTCCACTTAAATAACGTCCCGTAATACTTTCATCACATGCCATTACTTCTTCTGGTGTCCCTTTAGCAACAACATATCCACCTTCCGTACCAGCAAGAGGTCCAATATCAACTAAATAATCACTTGCAAGCATTGTATCAGTATCATGTTCAACAACAATTAAAGTATTTCCTAAATCTCGCATTTCTTTTAAACTAGCAATTAATTTTTCATTATCTTTTTGATGTAAACCAATACTAGGTTCATCTAAAACATACAATACTCCCGATAATTTACTACCTATTTGAGTAGCAAGTCTAATTCTTTGAGATTCTCCACCTGATAAAGTTCCTGCTTTTCGATGAAGTGATAAATATTCTAAGCCAACATTAATTAGAAAACTTAAACGATTATCAATTTCTTTAAGTAATAATTTACTAATATTTTCTTGCTCTTTACTAAGTTTTAAAGACCTTAAAAATTCTCTTAAATCTTTAATACTCATCGTTGTTAAATCATAAATATTTTTATTTTTAATATAAATGGATAAAACACTATCTTGTAATCTTGTTCCATGACAAACACTACAATCAGTCTCAATCATAAATCCTTCTAACCATTCTCTAATCCAAGTACTAGAAGTTTCCATATAACGTCTTTCTAAATTGTTGATAACACCTTCAAAATAATCATTACTTTGTCTTACATTTCCATTTTTAGCAATATGTTTAATTGGAATTGGATCAGGTGTTCCATATAAAATATATTCAAATTTATCTCTTGGTAAATCTTTAATTGGAGCATTAATATCCATATCATAATAATCGCAAATAGCTTTAAAAGTTGTATTCATAATACTATTATCAGTATTATAAGCCACTATAGCTCCATTACTTAAACTTTTATCTTTATTAGGAATAATTAAATTTTCACTAATTTTTAATTTTGTACCTAAACCTTTACAAGCTGGACATGCTCCATAAGGACTATTAAAAGAAAATAATCTTGGCTCTAATTCAGGTATGGAATAATTACACTTTAAACAAGCATAATGTTCACTCATTAATATTTCTTCTCCTCCAATAATGTGGATAACAACTTTACCATCAGCAAGTTTAGTACTTGCTTCAATTGCTTCAAATATTCTTGAACGTTCTTCGCTTTTTAAAACAATTCGATCAATAACAACATCAATATTATCTTTTTTATTTTTCTCTAAAACAATATCTTCATCTAAAGTATAAACTTCCCCATTTACTCTAACTCTTGAATATCCTTTACTTCTTAGCTCATCAAATAAATCTTTATGAGTGCCTTTTTCGCCATGAACAATCGGAGCCATAATTTCTAATTTAGTACCTTCATCATATTCCATAATTTTATTAGTCATTTCTTCAATACTTTGACTTTCAATAGGAATGTGATGTTTAGGACAATATGGTACCCCAATTCTAGCAAATAACAGTCTTAAAAAATCATAAATCTCAGTAATAGTTCCAACCGTACTTCTTGGATTTTTATTAGTGGTTTTCTGGTCAATAGATATACTTGGACTTAAACCTTCAATACTATCAACATCAGGTTTTTCTACTCCTCCAATAAATTGTCTAGCATAAGCAGATAAACTTTCAACATATCTTCTTTGCCCTTCTGCAAAAATAGTATCAAAAGCTAAACTACTTTTGCCTGAACCAGATACACCCGTCATAACAATTAATTTATTTTTAGGTAATTCAATATCAATATTTTTTAAATTATTTTCTCTAGCACCCTTAACAATTATTTTATCCATAAATAATCACTCCATCTATAGTTTGCCAAATTAAATAGCAAAAATACTATAGCATATACTTGTTCGTATTTCAATCATTAATTTTGAAGCTAAAAATAAAATTGAAAGTTCCCGTATTTTTAAATATGGGAAGTAAGTTATTAAAAGTATTTTAAAATATGATAAAATAATTCCTTTTGTAACATAAGTTATAACATTTCCATTTTCATTCATAAATAAAAATGGAATATTTCTAATGATTTTGAAAACCAATTAGGTTTGGTAATATCAAACTGATTTATTAACTCTTTAATTTCATTTTTTACATTAGTATCAATAGATGGAAATATTTGATTAGCATATTGAATAAATATTTCAAGCATAATAATCGTAAAAATTATCTTGTTTTTTTACGGCAAGCCTTTCTATTGCTTTTTCTGCTGATATTTCATCTTCTTTATCAAATAATACTTCATTATTAAATAAATCTAATATTTCCTCTTTATCTGTCTTATTTTTTATTAAATTGTAATTTTGATATTCTTTGATATTTTTAATTTCATTAAATCCAAAAGCTTGTTGTAACAAATTATATTTCATAAGCACTCACTCATAATAACATTATACCACACATTACATTAACACTCTACTAATTCTTTTAATCTTTTCTTATAATTCTTCTTTTTCTCTTGATTGTAATTAAATTCAATCTCTAATAAATTATCTTCACTTACACAATTTAATTCTTTTAAAAAGGTTATTAACTCTGTTGCATTATCTTGAAAAAACAATCTAATAAAATTAATTAAATATCTTTCTAATTTATTAAATGAATTTCTTGAAACACTATAAGCTTTTTCAAAATTAATTTCATAATAAGTAGTATTATTAAATACAACTTTTTGAATACATTTTGGACTATCACTCTTTAAATTATAATTTACTACGATATCTTCACATTCAACTTGCTCCCCAATTTCTTTAGCTAAAGGATATAATTCATTAGTAACATAATAATCTAAATTAGGTACCTCATTAATAAGAATTCTAATATGTTTAGCACAAGTATTCATATCTTCTACCTCCTTTCTACCAACACTTTATATATTTATAAAAAGAAAGTCAAAATACCAATTTTCCAAAATTAACCCAAAAAATACTCCCAATTTTCAAAATTGGTCTAGCGAATTTTCAAAATTGGTCAAAAAAAAGATACCAATTTTCAATTTTGGTATCTTTTTTTAATTGACGTCAATTTACATTAATTTACGAAATTCTTTTTGCTACAACAACCATTCTACCATTATCTTCTGAATATTCACAAGTTATTAATGTTATTAATTGTTCACCAAAATGAGCATCAACTCCCGTATCGTAAAGTTCTAAATTTTTACTATTATTTACATAATCGTTATATTTTTCTTCACTACTTAAATCATAACAATAATAATATCTAAAAACATTTTGTTCATCTTGATAGAATACTCTTGATTTAAAAACTGTTACTATTTCATATTTTCTTGCTTCATTATTAGTATATATTTCAATTATTTTATGACTGTCATAATATTCTTTATTAGCATAATTTAATAAATTTTGAAACATTTCTTGATCTTTCATACTATGACCATAAATTATCACATTAGAATTAACATCATCTAAATTAGAATCTTTATCAATAAATATTGAACCATAACTACTATATTCTTTTTGATAGTTACGATTTAAATAATAATCATTATCTATTCCTTGTAATAATGGATAATTAATTTTTGTATCATTAATTTTAATCCAACCTTTAACATCAGTATTTTCATTTTGTAAATCAATAACTGTCTTAAAAACTTCTTGATTTACATCTATTTGTTTATCTTCAATAATTTCAATACTAGGAATATTTTCTTGCAATTCTTGATTTAATTTTTTATCTCTAAAATTAATAAAGGCAAAATAAGATAAACAACCAATTAATATTACTAAAATAATACTAAGCCCCATAATTTTATATTTTTTTTTAATTTTCATCTACTATACCTTCTTACAAAAAAAAGGTGAATTTTTCACCCTTTATTAATCTTTAATTTTAATAACTAGAGTTAATAAACTTAATGTCATAATTGTTAAAATACTTAAAATCATCATTATATTACTATTTCCAGTTTTTGGAACATCATCTAAAACTCTATTTTCATCTTTAATAGCTACTAAGAATGGTGAAAGTTCATTTACATTAATGTCAATTTTACCATCAACAATTTCTTTTTGGACTTCTTGATAAGTACCATCTTTCTTTAAGTGTAAAACTAAAGCTTGTTTACCATTATATTCTTTTCCAACAGTAAATATAATGTTAATACCATTTTTAATTTCCCCTTTTACGACATGTAATTCATAAGTATTTAGAATATTACCATATCCTTTTTTCTTAGCTGTTTCAACAATATTTAAATAATCTTTACTAGTATTATCAAGTGCTTCTGCGGCAATAGCAACATCAGTATCTTTAGAAGTATCAACAGTAACATTACTAATTACTTCATTTACATAAGATGGTTTATCTTCATTACCATAAATATGAATATGGAAATTTTTAGCTGCATATACAATATCATTTTTTATAAAATATAAAGTGCTTCGATTATAATATTCATTTATTTCACCACTACCTTTATGAGCTCCAATTACAATTTTAACACCTAAATCATTAGACATTTTATTAGCACGACCTTCAATAGATAAATTATAACGCATTTGAGCATCATTAATATTAAAAGTAGATGTTGTATCTTCTAAAGCAACTTTAGATAGATAATCTTCAATTCTCTTAGCAGTATTTTCATCACGATCTTTAGTATTGCTATATGTAACTTTTACATATTTACTATTAGATTTACCTCCAACATAAACATTTACATAACTACTATGAATATCATCAAAATCTCCACCAATACTAGCATATATAACAACATCAGTTAAATCAAACCCTTTATCTTCTAATATCTTCTCAATTTGCTTTGCAATTTTATCTTGACCTGGAAAAGTTACACTACCATTTTCTTCAGCAAAATATTCAGATTCTTTAATATCGACACTAATTTCATCAGGTATACTATCTAATGCCCCTTTAGATTTTTCATCATCATTTGCTAAATTAACAAACTTCATATTATATCTACTAGCAAAACCTTTAGGCGATAACATGGCATTATCAGCACCATCTTCAACTTCATCATACTCATAACCATAAACAGTTACATTTTTAGATAAATATTCTTGAGTTTCTTTTGATAACTCTTTTTGATCTACTCTAGTAATCCAAGGTACAGCATTTGTATCATTATTAAATTTACTTGCAAAATGAATTTCTTTTAAATTAGTAAATTTTTCAAATAATGGTAATTCAAAAACTCCTCCTTTTACTCCATTAATTTCTTCAGGAATAGTTATACTAGTAGCACTATAATCAGCAAATTCGCTAATATAATAAGTACTGCCACTCCCTTCAAAAATCCAGCCTTCTTTTGTTGTTCCAGAAATACCAACTGTAGAGGCTAAAACTTGTGTACTTCCTATTAGAAATACTGTTGCAATAACTAAGATGCTTAAACATTTCTTAAACATACAATTCCTCTTTTCTATTTCGTTTATATTGTAACACTTTACCCCCCCCCCAAGTCAATAAATTTCTTGCATTTTTTTATTATTTTTGCTATGATGTATACAGATGAAGGAAACTTCATACAATAAAAAAGAGATATATCTAATTATTCGCGTAATTGGATACTCTCTAAAAAAGTTTTTGTTTTTTGGAAAAAGCCCTTTTAACACAAATGAGTGAAAAGGTACTTTTTCATTTTTTTAGTTTATTTTATAAATTAATATAAATATTAATAAAAATACTAATATAAATAAAAATTTAATTATACGATAAAAAGCTTTTTCTCTCTTTGTCATATAATTTCCTCCTTCCATAAAAGAATATTTATTTATGGTTGGAGAGCACCTAACACTTAACTAGATATATCAATATCATTATAACAAACTATAATTTTTATTTCAACTAAACTAATTTACTTTCTTTTCTTTCTTTTTCTATCATCTTCAAAAATATCATACATTGTTTCTTCTGGTTCTTCTTCTTTTTGTTTTTCTAATTCTTTTTCTCTAACTTTTTTCTCAAAATTTTCAATAATCATTGTTGCTTCTTCAACACTTTTTATCGCATCTTTTTGAGATTGTTTTTTACTTTTTTTAACTACTTTTTCTTCTGGAACTTTTTCTTCTTCTTTAACTTCTGTTTTCTTTTTAGAAGCCTTCTTTTCTTCTTTAGGTTCCATAACAATTAAATCTTCTTCTTCATTAATTTTTTCTTTCTTTTCTTTTACATTAACTTCCTTATTCTTTCTAGGTCTTGTAATTAAACTAATAATTAATAATAAACCTAATACCCCTAATCCAATAACTAAATATTTAACTACATCTTTATATTTATTTAATTCATTTTTTAAAGGTTCTAATTGTTCTTCACTATATCTTACATAAGAATTTTCTTTACTATCATATAAATAATAATCATCTTCACCAGTAATTAAATTAGTTGCATAAATAATAGCATATTCTGATTCTTCATTTACTTTTAAACATTCATATTCGGTATCATCAATTTTAATGGTACTTTTAATATAACCTTCTTTTATTTCAGTAATAGGATGAATTAATAAAATTATTTGATCAGATTTATTTTCTTCATATAGTTCATAAGTATTTTTATCTTTATCATAGATTGCTAATCTAACATTTCCTTTACTATCTTTAATACCTACTAAAGTAATTTTAGTTGTTTCATTATAGAAAGCTGGAATATCAATATTATTAATTTTAATTGTTGTTTGTTCATATAATTCTGGTTTAATAATATTTTTAGCATTTTTCATAACAGTATATTCATCTTCACCAATTTTTACTTTAATTGGATTATCGTCTTTAACATTAACTGTTAATTTGTATTCTTTAGGAACTCCAGTTTCACTAGTAACGGTTATTATAAATAAGTTAGCTCCTTCATTTACTTCTTTTTTACCAGTACCTGAAATTGAAGCATATCCACTAGCAGGACTACCAGTAATATTAACATCATTAACAGTTGATGGAACTTCGACACTATACTCTAAAGTATCAGCTGAAAAAGCCGGAGTTATTTTATAACCTTCAACTCCTAATGAACCTAAATTATTATTAGCATCTAATTCTCTAGGTGCTCCAACAGTAACACTTTTTTCTCCAGAAACTTCTGTTTTTTTATATCCGCTGTCTAAAGCATCAACTGAATAAAAAAAGGTAATTATTCCAACAGCATTTGATTTACATGTAACAGATACTGTTTTAGTTATATTACTACCTGTGTCTGATTGAATTATATCATCATAACCACAACCATTTGTATTACCAGCAGAAGATATTGTTATTTGAGCTGTTGTAAAATTAGAAACTGTTAGATTTGCAGTAACGCTTTGTCCACTTACAATATAACTAGAACTTACACTCATACTTGCAGTTGGTTCAGCATAAACAAATTTTGCATTAAAACAAATTATTAATAAAGTAAAAAATACCAATTTACATTTATCTATCATATAACAAAACTTATCCTTTCTAAGATTGTACAATATTATCTTTTTTCAATAAAGTAAATTTAATTTTTTGTAAATCACTTATTGATGGACTACTAGCATCTTTATTTACTACTTTAGCGGCTTCTTTAGAAACATTAGATAAATTTTCTCGACCTAGTAAACTCATTTTAAGCATTTGCAAATCGTCTAAATAAATTTCTCCATCACCATTTAAGTCACCATAAATTATAATCGTCAATGTCTCCCCATTTTTGAAGGTCATTGTATATCCTGTACCAATTTTTTCACTGTCCCCAATAACAGCTCCATTAGAATTCTTAATTGTTACTTCACCATTAGACTTTCTCTTTAAATCGCCTGCAGTTTGTCCAACACTAAAGTTAGTAACCATATTTCCTTTACGATGTAAATTCATATT
>CANQSO010000022.1 GCA_947626535.1 uncultured Bacilli bacterium
GATTATCAAGAATTAAATTCAAGAGCAATCATTGTTGGATTAGGAGTAGATTATCAAAATGATGAATATGTTGTTAACTTTGAAGTATTAAATAGTCAAAAAAGTAGTTCTGAAAAAGATGGGGGTGGCTCTAATAAAAGTTATTTAGTTGAAGGCAAAGATAAAACATTTTCAATGGCTTATCAAAAAGCTTTATTTAGTTTAAATAAAGATGCTTATTTAGCCCATTTAAAAACCGTTATCTTTAGTGAAGACATTGCTAAAAATCATTTAGAAAGTATTGTTGATTATTTAATAAGAGACCCAAATACGAGAAATGTTTTTTATCCCGTCGTATCTAAAGGAATTAGTCCTAAAGAAATCCTTTCTGCTACTACTGAAGACTCACCAGTCATTTCAACCGCGATTGAAGGATTAATTGATTATAACAATTATAAAGAAAGTATCTCAGCTAATATTAATTTTGAAAAATTCTTAGGATATTTATTTAGTAATTATAAAGATGCTTATTTAAATGTCGTAACTTTAAGTGATGAAAAAAGAGTTAAAATTGATGGTCTTGCGGTTTTTGAAAAATACAATATGGTTCAAATTTTAACACCTAAAGAATCAGCTACCTTACAGCTTTTAAATAATTTAAGTACTAATTATTATGTCAGTCTTCCTTGCAAAGATAATGAAGAAAAAAAATTAACAATTAGTTTATATCATAATGATGATACTAAAATAGAAGTTGATGATAAATCTATTAATATTAATTCAACATTTAAAGCGGATATATTAGATGATGAATGTGAGAATAATTTTAAAGATGCCAAAATATATAATGAACTAGAAGATAATTTTGCACATATTTTAGAAGAAGACATTACTAAAACAACTAATTATTTTAAAAGTTTAAAAACGGATGTTCTAGCAATTCAAAATAATTATTATATTAAAACAAAACAGCCTTTACCAAAATGGTATACATTAAATGTTAATAGTAAAGTAAATGTTTTATTAGATAAAAATGGAATAATATTTGGGGTGGATACAGAATGACAAAAAGAATGACTTTTTCTTATGTATATTTTTTAACAAGAGTATTTTTTATTGGCTTTGGCTTTTCGTTTTTGTTTAACATTGCTGGTAAAGATGCTTGGATAAGTTTTATTATTGGTAATTTATTATCAATGTTATTAGTAACCTATATTGCTAAAATTAAAAAGAAATATCAAACTGTTAATTTTTTAAAAGAAGAAGGTCATATTCCTTTAAAAATTTTAATTGGTATTTTTTCTACAATTGTTGCGATTGAAATATTATTTATTTTTCAAACTTTAGCATCTAATTTCTTTTTAGTTCAATCACCTCATTGGTTTATTTTATTACCAGCTTTATTATTAGTTTTTAGAATATGTCAAAAAAGTTTTACCACAATTGGTAGAGTTGGGACAATCTTAATGTATATATCTTTATTTATGGTTATAATTGCTTTAATAACATTAACAGGATACGTTAAAACCGAACATTTCTTACCAGTTATGACAACCGATATACCTCACATAATTCAAGCATCACTGTATTATATGGCTTATAGTACAGCTCCTTTAATATTTATGATTTTAATTCCTAATACTGATAATAATTTACCAAAATATTATTTTCTTGCTAACTTAACAATTATTATTATGGGTATCTTAATTATTGGCATTTTAGGTCCAGATTTAATTAATATCTATCGTTATCCTGAATATATGATTTTAAAAGTAATTAAAATTTTAAATTTTATTGAAAAAGTAGAAAATATTTTTGCGATCGCAACTTTATTTGATTTATTTATGGTTTTAAGTATTAGCATGAATTCAATCAAAGAAAAACTACCAAAGAAAAAACAAAATATTTGGTTTAGTCTAATATTATTATTTGTCTTTGGTGTTTCCATATTCTTTGGTATTCATTATAGTCTTGCTTTACAGATCTATTATTATTTACCAGTCATATTATTAATATTTATCATTTTAATATTAACAGCATTTACTATAAAATTAAAAAGGATTAAAAAAGAATAAGTTTTTAAAATTTAACGATTAACAAAAGAGAAAATTGAACCTCATTTTAGAAACAAGGTTCAATCTTTTATATATTTGTTATTTTACATTCTCCAGTATCCATATTAAGTATTAAATCCGGTTTTAATATTTCATTATATTTTCGATTATGAGATATACTAATTATTGTTCCTAAATAAGAAGAAACAAGTGCATAGATTAAATCTAATGCTTCTTTATCTAAATGATTAGTAACCTCATCTAATATAAGAACATTAGTTTTTTGAAGAGCAAGATTAACTAGATTTACTTTAGTTCTTTCTCCTGGCGATAGATTTTTATATAATTTATCTTTATCTTCATAAGGTATATGAAATTTATCTAATAAAATAAAGATTAAAGATAAATCAAGATCATCATTATTATTTTTTAAATATTCTAAAATAGTACAATCTAATTGTTTATCTAAAGTATCTTGTGATATATAACCAATTTTAGCATCATGGCCAATATAAATATTTCCTTTAATTGGTTGTAACTCTTTTAATATTGTTTTAACAAATGTCGTTTTTCCAGAACCATTTTTTCCAGAAATTAAAAGCCTTGCTCCAAATGGAATTTCTAAATTTAATAATGGCGTTTGAAAATCATTATAACCACAAACTAAATTATCAATAATAATATCTTGTTTTCCTTTTCCATAATCATAATCTAAGAAAAAATTAATATCTTTTTTGGCTTCAAATTTAGGAATATTTAAATTTTCTAATGAACGAGTTAATTTAGATATATTAGAAGTATTAGTTCTTTCTTTAGCATAATTATTAGCAAGTTTATCATTATCGTTATAAGATTTTTTATTAACTCCTTTATTAGCCCATTCTTTTGATTTTTGAATTTGTTTTTTAATTCTTTCTTTTTCTTCTAATTTTCTTTCATATTCTTCTAATTCTCTTTGATATTTTTGTTCTTTTTCATATAAATAAGTTTTATATGTCATCGAATAAATTTCAATAATCCCATTTTTTAATTCATATATTTTATTTGCTATTGAATCTAAAAATACTTCATCATGAGATACAATAATCATTTTTTTATTAGATTTTTTTAAATAATTTTCTAACCATTCTACAGCTTGTAAATCTAAATTATTAGTTGGTTCATCTAGTAACATAATATCATTATTAGCTAATAATAAACTAGCAAGCAAGATTTTTATTTTCTCACCTCCAGATAATTTTTTAATTGGCATATCAATACTTTTATAAAAACATAATCCATTTAAAATATAGGTTAAATTTTCATTGAAATTATATCCATCAATTGCTAAGAATTGATTTAAAATTTCTCCATATTCATCCATATTTTGTTCATTTAAATTTTCTTCTAATTGTTTTAATTTTAATTCTAATTTATTAATACCAGTACTTTGTTTTAAATAATTAACTATAGTTAGATTATCATATGTATGAGGAATTTCTTGTCTTAAATAACCTATTGACTCTTCTAAGTAATTAATATTTCCATTATCAATAGTAATTTCTTTAGCAAGAGCTTTTAGTAATGTTGATTTTCCACTTCCATTTACTCCAACTAAACCTACTTTATCAGAATTATTTAAATTAAAGCTAACATCTTTAATTATTTCATTTTCATCAATACTTACACTTAAATGCTTTACATTCACTAAACGCACCTCACATATCTCATTTTATTATTAATATAATAACTCAAAATCTAAATCATCCATTTTTGCCTATTTTAAGCCAAAATGCAGATTTTTCAAAGGAATATTGATACTAGATTGCATATTTTTCAAAGGAATAATTATTTTATTTGTCATAATTATCTAAAAAACTTGTATAATTGCCATCTTTTTTATAACCTAAAATACAATTTAAATTAATATTATCTAAAGCTTTAAAAATATTATAATCAATATCAGGATTCATTTTTCTTAAATTATTAATTAATATTTTCATTTCTAATCTTTTACTATTACTTTCATCAATTGCTGATTTTTCAGTAAAACGACATGCACAATTTAAAAATTTTAAATCATTATAATTTGCCCAACTAATAATCGATGCTTCTTTAACTAAATATAATGGTCTAATAAGTTCTAACCCCTTAAAATTATCACTATGTAATTTAGGCATCATTGTTTTAACTTCTGAACCATAAAACATGGAAAGTAAAGTTGTTTCAATAACATCATCAAAGTGATGACCTAAAGCAATTTTATTACAGCCTAATTCTTGAGCTTTATTATATAAATGTCCTCTTCTCATTCTTGCACACAAATAGCAAGGACTTTTTGAAGGAACATTATAAGCAACATCAAAAATATCGGTATTAAAGATTTCGATTGGAACATTTAAAGTCTTAGCATTAGCTTTAATTAGTTCTAAATTTTCTTCATTATAACCAGGATTCATAACCACAAAAGAAACTTCAAAATTAATCTTGACATGTTTTTTTAATTCTTGCAAACACTTCGCCATTAAAAAAGAATCTTTTCCCCCACTTATACAAGCCATAATATGGTCATTATCTTTTATTAATTCATAATCTTTAATCGCTTTAATAACTTTAGTCCAAATATCTTTACGATATTTTTTTATTATACTTCGCTCTATTTCTTGATACTTTTCCATAAACCATCACCTAAAATTCTAAATTAATATTTGCTTTATTAGCTTGAGTTAATTGTTTACTTCTAGCTATTTTATATCTTTTATGTTCTTTAATAAAATTAGCTCCTGTTTGTTTAAAATAAAATGATACTTTATTATTTAAACAATCTTCTCTTACTTTTAAAATCCATTCATAATGACACTCTCTTGCATTCTCTCCTGATTCACCACCACAAGTAACTTTTTCAATTAAACCAGTTTGTAAAAAATTTTTGATATCAATCCTACTTAACATTGGTTCCATTATTACTTCCCGGTGTTTGATTGGTAAATTAAGTAATATTGGTAACCTTTCATTTGCCATTTCCTCATTTTCTACAGTCGCACATATAACAACATTGTCATAGCCATCTTGCCAATCACTTGGTAAACACTTACTCATTCTTTCAATTCTTTTAGTAATGATATAAAAAGTTACGTCACTTCTTTCTTTAATCATTTGCCAAATCAAATCACGCCACAAATCAGCTTCCGGAATAAAAAAGTCGGAAGTCATACAAGTATAAACAACTTCTTTACTAGGTATTTTATACTCCCCTTTTTTATTTTTTCTAATTGCTAAATCAAAATCTTTAGTTTTACTAACAATATTGCTATCTTTATCATACAAACTATCTCTTCTAAACATATAGCAGTTTAAGCAACCAGCACTTTTTTTATGACAACCATGCCAAGGATTCCAAATCATTTTGTCATACTCCTATAATATTTACAATATTCTTTTAATTTACAATCTTCACATAAAGGTTTCTTAGCCATACATTTATAACGACCAAATAAAACCATTTGATGATGAAATTTACTCCAACGTTCTTTAGGAATTTTTTTCATTAATTTTTTCTCAATAGTTAAAACATCATCATTAGAATATGCTAGTCCAAGTCTCGTACTTACTCTCTTAACATGCGTATCTACCGCAATAGCAGGAACATCATATAGGTTAGCTAAAACAACATTACAAGTTTTTCTGCCCACACCTGGTAAACTTTCTAAGTATTCCCTGTTATTTGGCACCTCTCCATTATAATTAAGCACTAAACTTTTAGCTATTTCAATCAGATACCTTGCTTTTTTAGTAAAACTTCCAACTGGTCTAATAATTTTTTCGATATCTTTATTTTTAGCTTTACTAAGTGAATAAATATCATAACTTTTCCATAACTCTTTAGTAACCATATTAACTCTTTTATCCGTACATTGAGCAGATAAAACTGTTGCCATTAATAATTCATAATCCTTCTTATAATCTAGTTCACACTTAGGATTATCGTATAACAAATCTAAATAATCTAAAATAGCTTCTACTTTATTCTTCATCTAACCAATTATAATCGAACAATACTTGATCATTTTTCTTAGTTCGACTTTCTAATCCTTTCTTAACATCAACCATATTTTTATAACCTTTTTTATTCCATTCATAAATAATTTTTTCAATATATCTTAAACTACTTACCCCATTATAAACCGCTTCTTTAACAGCCCCTAAAATCATTTCTTCACTAGTTCCTTTTTCTAACCAAGCATTAATTATTTCATATTCCATTGGACTAATACTTCTACCTAATTCTTTTTCTAAAACTTCAAATATATTTTCTTTAGTTTTCTTTTTTTCTTCATCATTTTTTTGTTCTACTAAAGATTTATACATAGGCACTAAACTAATAATTTCACAATGACGATTAGAATTATCTTTACTAGTTTCCATTTTAATTAAATTTAAGTTTAATAATTTATTAAAAGCACTTAAGATACTTTTTTCATCTAATGATAAAATAGTCGTAATTTTAGCAACATCAAAAGTTTTATCAGTTGCGTCTTCAAAATACATTAATAATAAAAATTCATTTAAAGAAAGATTTAGAGAAATAGCCACTTTAATCAAATGACTGGAAACTGAAAAACGTTTTTCACTTAAGATCTCTAGTATTGGCATAGAATTTCCTTCTTTCTAAATATTTAATAATTTGTTTACGATTATTTTTTAATTTATTATTTAATATTAATTCAGTGACTTCTTTTAAAATATTCTTAATATCTTTTTCTTCACAATTAGTTATTTGATGAACCATTTTACCATTTATTTTTAAATCTTTAGAAGATTTAATCGTCATTTTATGATACATATTATCAATTTCTTTTTTACTTATTTTTAAAATTGAACTGCAAACATAAATTAAATATAAACCATTTTCATAAATGTCGTACGCATTTATTGTACCACAATTTATAATATTGGTAATAATTTTTATATTATTTTTTACTTCTTTTTCTAAAGGATAATTAGTATTTGTTTTTACTTGAGCCCATAAACCTGCTAAATCTGAAACATAGACTAAATTATCAAAATTTAAATCTAATAATTTATCTAATTCATAATGTTTTAATAAGGCAAAACCATTAGCTAAAAAGATAGCATCTAATTCTTTTTTAATTCGTTCTTTACTTAAAGTTAAGACTTCTTCTTTTTTTAAAAAAATAGCTTTACTTAAATCCTCATCAATCTTAAAATTTAAAACACTTGCAAATCTAATAGCTCTTAATATTCTTAAAGGATCTTCTACTAATTTTTCTAAAGGATTACCAATACAAACAATCTTTTTCTTTTTTATGTCTTCAATACCATTATAAGGATCAATCTTACTATTATTTTTACTAAGATAAATAGCATTAATGGTAAAGTCTCTTCTTTTGGCATCAATAAGTAAATTTTGACTATAAGATATTTTAGGATGACGATTATTATAATTATGTTCTACCCGATAAGTTGTGATATCAATATTTAATCCTTTTTGTTGTAAGTTATATGAACCATACTCAATTTGTTTTAAAGGCGAACCAAATATTTTTACTAAATCACTTGGTAAAGCATTAGTAGCTATATCAAAATCATTAGTTTTGCGGTTAAGTAAATAATCTCTTACTGCTCCACCAACTAAATATGCTTCAAAACCATTTTTTTCTAAAGTTTTTAAAATATTTTTAACAAGTAAATTTGTCAAGGATATCACCTACTAAAATTATACACTAGAAAAAGAAAATACGCACTTATAAATGCGTATTGTTGACATATAAACGAAATTGACAATTTAATTTATTTCTAGTATATTTCTAATAGGTGCTTGCCTGTGAAGGATTAAAGCTGGGTTCTCGAATGAGAGTAGATATATATTTTATATTTAGAATTCCTTTGCTCCTGGGGCAAGCTTTTTTTATCATCTTCCACAACATTTCTTATATTTTTTGCCACTTCCACATGGACAAGGGTCATTACGACCTACTTTCTTTTTTTTCATTTTATTCTGTTCAGTAATACTATAACCATTAAAACTCCAAATTGGAACAATATTTTTATATTCTCTAATTACTTTTTTAAGCTTTTGGATTGTCTCTTTCTTTACTTTATTTTGATTACAAAAATCTTCAAAATTATCATCATTATATAAATTCATACATACCATAAATACAATATAAGCTAATATTAAAGACATATCTTTTTTATTAACAGTTTCTTCTAATTTACTAAAAAATTCAACATACTTATTTACAAAATCATTATCAATTATTCTATAATCACTATTTTGCTTTTTCATTAACTTTACTAAATCTAATTGTTCATCACTAAAATTAAGCAATCCTAAATATTTTTTACCTATTACATAAATCCCTTCTACAATATATTCTTCTAATAATTCTTTTTTAGTAATATTTAAATTATGATGTTCTTTTAATATTTCTAATAATTTATCTATTTCTATTACTCCATTTATTAATACATAACTATATACTAAAGATTTATCATCCATACCAGTATTATTCTCACTATTATTTGTAACTAATTCATCTGGAACAAGATACCAATATTCATCATTTTCTTTAATTGCAAAAACATAACCTTTTTCAAAATACTCATTATTTAATAAAAAGTTTATTTTACGTAATTCTTCATTATTTAAAGAAAATACACTTAAAAATAATAAACTGTCACTAAAATCATTTTGATAATTTTCTAATATTTTTACAGTTAATTCATTTACACTTGGATTATCTAAATTATAATATTTAGCTAAATTTAAATAACTATCTTTATCAAGATTATTTAAACAATTATTAATCGATTTATTTTTTGGTATATTATTTAAATGAATTCTTTCACATGTTTTATTTATTTCTACTTCATTTAAAGATAAACCATCAAAATACCAAGTTTTAATATATTTATAAGCAGGTTCAATATAATCAATAATTTCATTAACTAATTTTTTATTTAAATTAAATTTTTCTTTTAATATAGTTTTAAATTCATCAAATGGTTTACTTAATAGTAATAACATTACTTCATTTTCAATTTCAGGATTTTTAATTTTTGCTAGTTTTTTAACAATTGGATGCAAAGAAGTAATATAAACTAGAGCTAAAGATATATCGATAAAATTATAGGTTTGATTAGGATTTGCTTTTACTTTAGCTATTCGATCATCAATTATTTCTTTACAATCATCATCATAAGTATAATATTTATTATCGACAATTCTTAATTCCATTTCATCAAATATTTCATATAAATCTTTTTCACTAATCTTTAAATTATTATCATTTAAATAATTATTCAAAGCTTTAATTTCAACTACCCCATTAGCCATTAGGGAAAACTTAATTAATATTTCAACTTTTTCATTTTCATTTTTTCTTTTCATTTCTTTTATATCAATTTTATGATATTTTTCTAATAATTCTTTAGGAAAAATATATTCTATTTGTTTATTATCATAATATCCATAAAGATATCCTTTACTTACTAAATCTTCACAAAAAACTTTAGTTTTTTTATTATTAGCAATTTTTTCTAATTCTTTTAATTCATCTTCTGAAACTAAACCTATTCTTTTTTCAAAATTATTAAAAATATTTTTGCTTAAAAAATCTACTTTATCATCTTTACCATCAAAATTATCATGTTCATCTAATAAAGTATTATATATAATTAATTCATCTAAAGCTTCCTCACTTAAATTTTCTAAACAGCTTTTTAAACTATTATCTACAGGTTTACTATTTGTTATAAAAATTTTTTTAATTTCTTCATTCATTTTAATCTTCCTTTCACTTCTTAATTATTAATTCTAAACCAGTTTTTAATTTAAAATCATCTTGTAATTTTTTAATATCTTCATTTTCATTTTTAATTTTTATTTCAATAATATTAGTTTTAAATGACGGATTCTTTTCTTTAATAAAATTATATTTATTTAATAGCTCATCTAAAATTTGAAATATCATATTTATATTAGTAGTATTACTTAGAGATATATTCCATCCTATTAATTTTTCTAATTTACTTATATCTTCTAAATATTTACTAGCAATTGGATAACTAATAAACGTTAAAATAATTTCCCCATTTTTTAAACTTTTTTTATATGGTTGATCTTCTTTACTTAAAAAATAATTATCAATATAGGCTAAAGCTTCATTTTGTTCTAGTTTTTCATTTGCACAAGCTTCTTTTATTTTACTTATATCTTTTGTAACTAATATTAATTCGACATCATATCCTATTTGTTCTTTTATCAATTTAATTTTTTCTTCTTCTAATTTAAATACTTTAACTTTAAATTTATCTTCTAAAGGTAAATAAGATATTTTATTAACATTATCAAAACCTAAAATTCTTTTAATAACTTGTTCACAGGCTAAATTATTAATATTATCATTTTTTAAAATTGTTATTTCATATTCATCATATATTTCTTTAGCAATTTTCTCAAATTTATTTGAGATAACTCTTGGAAAATCAAAGGTTAAAATAACTTCTTTATTATCTAAATAATAACTAATTTTTTTATAAGGAAATTCTTTAAATTTTTCTTTGATTATTTGTTCAATGTCTTGAGCAGTTATTTCTTTATTTTCTAAAGCTATTAAATCTAATTCATCAGTAATTTTAAACATAAAATATCTTTTATGGTCTTGAGTAAAATATGGAGAATCTATTAATTCTTTAGTAAAATCTTCAATCATTTTTTCATCAGGATTTTCTCCATAATAAAGGAACGCTAAGTCTTCTTTGGTAAACAATTTATCACCATATTTTTCTTTAATAAATTCATAAAAATTATTTAAATTATCAGCTATACCATATATAAATTCATATTGATAATTAATTTGTTTACGAGGATTTTTAATTGTTAAATTAATAACTTTACCAACAGTTGGAACATAAACATCAATATTTTCTTCTTTACTAATTTCTTTAGCAAAACCATCAATAACTTTTTCTTCCCCATGACCAAGAATTAATGATTTTGGTTTTAATGAATAAAATAACTGTTTCATTTCTTGCTTATCGGCATGAGCTGATAAACCAACTTTTCTAATTTGACAGAGGACTTGATATACCTGATTATTTAAAGTAATTTGCCTGTCACTTTCTTTTTCTTCCATTAATTTTAAGAGCATCCTACCATTTGATTCTTCATCTTGATATCCAGTTAAAATAATTGCATTTTTAGCATTATCAATAATTTTTGATGCGTAATATTCACTCATTCCTCCTGCTAACATTCCACTTGAAGCAACAATGATAAATGGTCCATTAGCTTGCATGATTTTTTCTCTTTCTTCTTTAGTATCTATTCTTACTATTTCATCATTATAAAAAGCTTCTTTACCATTTAAAATTCTCTTCCCTAAACTTTCTTTTAAAAACATTGGATTATTTAAAAAAACAGCATTAATATTTTTAACCATTCCATCAACATAAACAGGAACTTTATTTAATATTTTTTTATTAAAAGCTCTTTTTAAAATTAATAATACTTCTTGACTACGTCCTAAAGCAAAAACAGGAATTAAAACTTTACCACCTTGATTAATAATTTCACTTATATATTCAATTAATTTTATTTCTTCACTTTCCCTGTTAGCATGAAGCCTATCACCATAAGTTGCTTCACTAATTATAACATCTGGTCTTAATTTAGGAATAGCAAGACCACTTACCGTATGTTGATTAAAAAGTGAATAATCGCCAGTGTATAATACGGTTCCTTCTTTTGATTTAATATAAATCATTTGGGCACCAGCAATATGTCCAGCCATATAAGAAGTTATAGAAACATTACTAGTTAAATGCATTTCTTTTTGAAAAGGTATTAGCCTAACTTTATCAAACATATTTAAAACATCGTTTTCTTGAAATATCGGAATTTCTCCTTCACTTTTATTCATAATTTTTAAAGAATCATAAAGTAATACTCTAGATAAATCTAAAGTCATTTTATTCATATATATTTTAGCATCAGGATATTCTTTACTAATTAATGGTAAAGAACCAATATGATCCATATGAGCATGCGAAACTACTATAGCATCAATCCCCCCAATTTCTTTAATAGAACTAAAATCTGGTAAATTATCTTTATTTTTCTTTTGTCTAATTCCACAATCTAAAAGAATTTTATAACCATTTAATTCTAATAGAATTGAACTTGCCCCAACTTCATTTGCTCCACCTAAATAAACTAATTTCAACTACAACACCAAACTTTCAGATTAATATCATTATATCATAACCATTTTCCCATTCAGCATTCTATATATAACCTTAACATTTACTTTACATAAAAAAATTTACTTACCACAACACTTCTTATACTTTTTTCCACTACCACAAGGACATAAATCGTTTCTACCTATTTTATCTTTTTTTATTTTACTGTATTCATTAATACTATAACCATTATAAATCCACATTGGTATAATATTTTTATACTCTTTAACTAACTGTTCTATTTTTTTCACTGTAACTTTTGGCACATTATACTCTTTACACATACTCTCAAAAGTAAACTCATCATACATGTTCATACACATTGAAAAAATTGTTACAGTTGTTAACATACCACTTTCTTTTTCATTTGCAACTACTTGCTGTAATTTTCCAAAAAACTCTTCAAACACATGTTTAAAATTATCATCAATTATTTTATAATTTTTATTATCATTTTTCATTCTTTTTATTAATGACATTTCTATTTCTTTAAAATCAAATATTCCTAAATACTTATCATTTATAATGCTAATATTTTCATCAAGAAATTCATTTAATAATTCTTCTTTAGTAATATTTAAATCATGATATTTATTTAATATTTCTAATAATTTATCTATTTCAATTAAACCATTTACTAAAACATAGTAAAATATTAAATTTAAATAATCTAAATAAGTTAAATTATCTTCTTCGTAAATATAAAATTCTTTTGGAACATTATAAGTTATTTCACCATTTTCTTTATATGCATATATATAACCTTTTTCAAAATAGCTTGGCTTCATTTTAAATTCAAGATTAAATATTTCTACCCCACCATTAGCAATTATATCAAAAAACAATAAATCTTCTTCTTTTTCATTACTAAAATTCTTAATAATATGATTATATAATTCTTTAACACTAGGATTACTTAAATTATAATATTTAGCTAATTTGGCAAAACTATCTTTATTTAAACAATTTAAACAATCCATAACAGTTTTATTTTTAGGTTCTTTATCTAAATAAATATTTTTGCATATCTCATTAATTTTAACTTCATTTAATGAATGACCATTTAAGTACCATGTTTTTATATTTTCATAATTTGGTTCTATAAAGGAAATAATATCATCAATAGTTTTTTTCTTTAATTTAGATTTTTCGTTTAAAGCTTTTTTAAATTCTTCAAATGGTTTACTTATAAGTAAATAAAATAGTTCATTTAAAATTTTTTTATTTTTAATTAATTCTAATTTATGATACATTGACAGCAAAAATTTAATATATATTATTGAATCTTCATAATTTAAAAATGTATTTTCTGGATTAGAATTTAAAGATTCTACTTTTTCATCTACAATATGCATATTTTCAAAAGTATATTCAGTATAATATTTCTTATTAATAATTGTTAAGCCTTTATCTATTATTAACTTATCTATTTCTTTTTTACTAACTTTTAAATCACTTTTATTTAAAAAATTAATTAAATTATCTACCAAAACTACACCATTAATTAATAATGACGTATCAATTATAACTTTAATTTTTTCAATTTTGTTTCGATATCTTATTTTCTCTATATCTAATGTAAGATATTTTTCTAATAATTCATTTGGAAAAATATATTCGATTTTTTGATTATTATAATAACCAAAAAGAAAACCTAATTCTATTAAATTTTCACAAAATTTATTAGTTTTTTTATTCTTAGCAATTTTATCTAATTCTTTTAATTCTTCATCTGAAATTGTACAAATCTCATCACTAAAATTATTAATAATATATTTTTTTAAAAATTCTACTTTATCATTTTTATTATCAAAATTATCATAGCCATCTAAATTATTAGTATATATTATTAAATCATCCAAAGCTTCCTCACTTAAATTTTCTAAACAACTTTTTAAATTATTATCTTTAGGCTTAGTATTGGCAATATAAATTTCTTTAACTTCTTCTTCACTCATTTTGTTTTACTTCCTTTCAAAATATATATTAATCATATCATACTTCTTAAAAAGCATCAAAAAAAGATATGTTAATTGTTCATATCTTTCTTCATTTCATTATATTTTTGACATTCTAAATCTAAATCTTTAAATAAATTATCAATATCTTCTTTATTAGGAGTTCTAACTCCACTAGCAAATTTATGACCACCACCATGATATTTACTAGCTATTTCATTAATAACTGGTCCTTTACTTCTAATATTAACTTTATATAATTTATTTTTTTCATCATAAGTTACAAAAGACCAAACATTAATATCTTTAATAAAATTAAAATCATTAATCATATTAGATGCCGTTGAAACATCAACATTATATTTTTTTATAACATCATCATCAATAATAATAGACGCGAAACCATTTGGGGTAACATCTAAATTTGTAGCAATATAGCCATGAAATCTAATTTCTTCGATTGGTCTTTCATATAATTTAGCATATAATTCATGAAAAGGAATTTTAGTTCTTTCTAAAAGACACGTTACTATTTTGAAGGTTTCTAAAGTTGTATAAGAAAGTAAGAAACGATCACTATCCGAAACAATTCCACAAAATAAATTAGACGCGACATTATTAGATAATTTTAAATTACTTTTTAAAATCATTTTTGTAATCATTTGGCAAGTACTACAGGCTTCTTCATCTATCCATTCAATAATGCCAAATTCTTCTTCAAAAGGATGATGATCAATCTTAATAATTTCTTTAAATTTTAAATCTTCAATTCCATCAACTCGATAAAAATTAGGAACATCTAAAGTTATTAATAAAACATTTTTTAAAGATTTATTATCAACTTTATCTAATAAGCCATATTTTTTAAATTTAGATACACCACTACCTACAGCATAAACTTTCTTTTTAGGATAATTATCTAAGATAAAATCTCTTAAAGCAATTTGACTACAGATTGCATCAGGATCAGGTCCAATATGACGAGCGATAACAATCGTTTCATATTGCTTAATTTTTCTTAAAATAATTTTTTTGATATCACTCTTCATATCAATCATTCTTTCTATTTGACAAATGAGTAAGCATCTCTTGCCATCATTACTTCTTCATTAGTTGGGATGACATAAGCACTTACTTTACTATCACTAGTAGTAATAACACCTTCATTTTTGTCTAAGTAACTTGCAATTTGATTATTTTCTTCTTTATCTAATTTAATACCTATAATTCTTAGTTGTTCTAAAACTTGTTCACGCATTGCTCTAGCATTTTCTCCTAGCCCTGCTGTAAAGACAATACCATCACATTCTTGTAATTCTACATAATAATTAGTAATGTAATTAACAATTCTTCTAACTAACATTTTTTGAGCAAGCATGCAATCAGTATTTCCATTTTTAATGCCTTCTTCAATATCTCTTGAATCACTAAAGCCACCAATCGCAATTAAGCCACTTTCTTTATTTAAGGCATTAGATACTTCTTTAGCACTCATACCGTTTTCAATCATATAAGTTACAATTGATGGGTCTATCTCCCCACAACGAGTAGACATCATTAAACCAGATACTGGGGTAAAGCCCATTGAAGTATTAATACTTTTACCATCTTTAACTGCACAGATACTAGCTCCATTACCAATATGACAAATAATTAAATTAACATCTTCTTTATGTAATTTTTCTTGCATAATACTTGTTATATAACGATAACTAGTTCCATGAAATCCATAACGTCTTACTCGGTATTTAGTATACCATTCTTTTGGTACTGGATACAAATAATTTTCTTCTGGAATTGTTGTATGAAAAGATGTATCAAATATAACAACATGACGAGCATTAGGAACTACTTTCATAGCTGATTTAATACCTACAATACTAGCAGGATTATGCAAAGGCGCTAATGGAGCATTATCTTCGATTGTTTTAATAACTTCATCACTTACTTCGACACTAGAAGAAATACTTCCACCTTGAACTGAACGATGACCAATAGCTTTTATTTCATCTAAATTCTCGACTATTTTTTGTTCAATTAATTCTTCTACTAAATATTTAAATGCTACCTCATGATCAGGTAAATCTACTTCCTTTTTAATTTTTTCACCATTCACTTTAATAGTATAGAAACTTTTATCCATTCCTATTCTTTCAAAATAACCACTTATTAATAATTTTTCTTCTGGCATTTCATAAGCCGAAAACTTTAAAGATGAACTACCAGCATTTACACTTAATACTTTCAAATTTATCACTCCCAAAAGTATTTTATCAAATAGAAAGCTTAAAGTCT
This sequence comes from uncultured Bacilli bacterium, assembly GCA_947626535.1. Taxonomy (GTDB): domain Bacteria; phylum Bacillota_I; class Bacilli_A; order RF39; family UBA660; genus Ventrenecus. The sequence continues at coordinate 16,535 of CANQSO010000022.1, forward strand.
ATAAATAAAAAAAAATACTAGTTTATAATTTGTAAACTAGTATAACATTTAATTTTTTTCCAAAACAAAATATTTTTTCTTTCCTCTTCTAAGTATATTATATTTTCTTTTATTATCTAATTTAGCATTTTCATCATTAATAATTGTTCCATTAACACTTATGGCATTATTGGTTAAAAACTCTCTTGCTTCTCTTTTAGAAGAAGCAATATAATTATTAACTAAAATATCAATTAATACTTCATCCTCATGATAAGTATAGGTTGGGACATCTTTAAAAACTTGTAAGATTTCTTCATCAGTTAAAGAGGCAACATTACCAGTAAATAGGGCTTCTGATACTTCTTTAGCATGAAGATAATCTTCTTTGCCATGTAAGAAAGTAATAACTTCTTCAGCTAATCTTTTTTGAGCAATTCTAAGTTCAGGCTTTAAATTATGTTCACTCATAATACTTTCAATTTCTTCTTTTGATAAAAAGGTAAATCTTTTCAAATAATCTTCCATCATTACATCTTCAAAATTTAACATATATTGATATAGTTCATAACTAGAAGTTTTTTCTTTATCAAGCCATAAGGCATTACCATAAGATTTACCTAATTTCATCCCATTAGAATCAGTTGTAAGGGGCATACTAAAAGCATAAACTTCTTCATTATTTAATTTTCTTATTAATTCAATACCAGTTGTTAAATTACCCCATTGATCAGATCCCCCAAATTGTAATGTAACTCCATATAAATCATATAATTTTTTGAAATCATAACCTTGAATTAACATATAAGAAAATTCAGCATAAGAAATACCTATATCTAATTGTCTTTTAACTAAATCTTTATTTAACATATAATTAACATTAATATATTTGCCAACATCTCTTAAAAAATCAATATAATTAATATTTTTGAACCAATCATAGTTATTAACAATTGTTACATCTTCGCCAAATAATTGTTGCATTTGTTTTTTTATTTTAACAAAATTTTTTTCAATGACTTCGATATCAGCTTTTTCTCTTTCCCCAGTTCCTCTTGGATCACCTACTCTTCCAGTTGCCCCTCCAACTAAAATATAAGGCTTATGCCCAGCTCTTTTTAAACGTTCTACCATTAAGAAGGTTGGAAATTGACCGATGTGTAAACTCTCAGCTGTTGGATCGGCTCCGATATAAAAAGATAATCCCCCTTGATTTAATTTTTCTTTTAATTCTGGATTAGTAACATCTTTAATTAAGCCTCGATATTCTAAATCTTCCCATAATGTCATAATATCACAACTCTCTTTCTCTTAATTTGTCATATACGGTATATAAATACTGTACTTTTTTCTCTAAAAAATAATAATGATAAATATAAAATATTACAAAAACTAATAAAATTGCAAAAATAATTAAAAAGTAATAACTTAAAATTCCTAAAATCATAAAGATTATAGCAAATAAACTAAAAAATAAAGTTACAATTAAATGAATTAATCTTTCATGTTGAAAAAACATAATTTTAGTTTTTAAATTTTCTAAATCTTCTTTAAGAATATGTTCTTTTTCTAATATTTTTTCAACTTCAATTAAATAATTAGTCAGATACTTTCGCATTTTAAAACTTCCTTTTCCTTAAGATAAAATATTAAACAAATAACTGCTATTACTCCACCACCAATAATAAAAGTTAATAACATTTTACTTACACCATCTACCACATAATTAGCTAAACTAGCAAATTCTCTTAATTCCATATCAACTATCTTTTTAACAAAAGTAGTTAAGGTAACATCAATCGTAACCATTAAAATTGTATAAGTTGTAAAGATAAAAGTAAAATATTTAGACCATCTAATCTTTCTTTTTAATAAATAAATTAATAATAAAATTAAAAGAATACTAAGGGCATATATAATTAAAAAAGTAGAATTTGAAATAAAATTAATAAAGAATAGAACATCTTTTAAAGATATATCTTGATAGATTTTTATTTCATCTTGATCAACATTTTTTAAAATTTCTTGAGGTTCAGGAAAATAGGAGATAATTTCATCACCATGAATATCAAGATATTCATAAGCTTTATTTTCATAACTTTCTAAAAATTCTTTTTCTTCATTAGGCATATTTCTTTGAACAATATCTAAATTATCTTTAATTAATGATTTTAAATCTTCTTTAGTTAAAGGCTTTTGTTCTTCTTCTCCTAAAAGAGCACTTACACTATTAGCAGCATAAATACCTAAAAAGTTTTTAGTAGCATCAGAATTTATTACTTCACTTATAGCATTTTCTGGAATATTAAAAACTTCAAATACTTCTTTTGTTTTATCTAATAATTCTTTATTTTCTTCATATACATTATCTAATACTTGTGAAAAATCATTGTCAGTAATAGTTTTTTTAATTGTTTCACTATTTAAATAATGTTTTAAGGTATAACATGCTGTAAAGCCAATTAAATCAACTAAAGCTATAATTGATAAAATAATAGCTAAAAATGTTTTTAGTTTTTGCAATTTTATCACCTCTTCATAAATATATGATAACATATTTAGATTTTTATTACAAAGAGTTTTAAAAATATGTTATGATACTAATAAGTCCCAGTACCTCAGGTGGATAGAGGGTTCGCCTCCTAAGCGAAACGCCGTAGGTTCAAATCCTACCTGGGACGCCATATAAAAAAATTAAGGGCTGTTGAGTAAAAATATTAATTCAACAGTCCTTTTATTTTTTAATAATATTTTATACATTATTATCTTTTCAAATTTTCTACTTCTTCTTTAGTTAAACCAGTTATATCTACAATATCGTCTAGGCTATCACCGCGAGATAACATTTTCCTAGCAATTTCAAGACTTTTTTCATTAGCACCATCCTCTTTGCCATTATTATAAACCATTTCTTGGTCAAGCTTCTTTTTGTCATAATATAATAATTCATCTAAATCATTACTTAACTTTTCAGCTTCTTTTAAAAATTCTCTCATAAAACTTCCCTCTTCATATAATTCATATAATATATTTTTATTATTACACACAAATATATATAATGATTTTTCTAATTCATCTGTAATATTATTATAGCCTAACTTTTTTAAATATTCAAGATTTATATCTATATAATGGACTCCTAAATTTCTTGATATTAATAAATCTTTTTCAATCATTTCACTTTCATAAATAAATTTATTTTGACCAAAGTAATCAAAGCCATCAATATTTATACTATATACTTCTTTTAAATTTTTATAATCACTTTTAGATACTAAATCTCTTAAATATAAACAACATACATAAGAAAAATTTTTCTTAGATAAACTTTTATAATCACTATAATTTATTTCTAATGAAATATAAATTTTATCATTTTCAAAAACTAAATCAGCTTCAGAATTAATATTTTTATTATTTAAAGCTATTTGGGGATGCATCATTTTAAAATCTCTTTTAAGGTCTTCTATAGGAACTTTTATTGTTTTACTTATTATTAGATATAAAAAATCTTCACTTGCTTTAGAACCAATAGTAAATAACTTCTTAACAATTCGATCACTTAACATATAAAATTTTTCCTTTTTATTCTCTTTTTTTTCATCAATAACTTCGTTTTTCATCAAATTAATCCTCCTTTCAATTGCTTGAAAAACGTTTAAAATTTAAGAACTGTTCATAGAGTTCCTCCTTTCTTTCTTTTGAAAAGTAAATCTAATTTACTCTTCTACCCATATATTACCTATAAAGGTATCAATTTCCTTTTTTTCACTTAAAATAAAACACAAAAAAAGAAAGAAAAGCTCTTTCTTTGTTATGCAACTTCATAAAATTGTCTTAATTTCTCAAGGCTTTTCTTTTCATATCTAGAAACCATTACTTGAGTCATC
>CANQSO010000023.1 GCA_947626535.1 uncultured Bacilli bacterium
AAAAAAATTTGCAATTTTTTTTAATTAAAATTATCAAATTTATGTAATTTTTGTTTACAAAGGAAAATATACATTAACATTTGACATTGATATTTTTAAGAGTTTTAATGATTATGGATTATTTACAGCATCAAAAATCCTAAATGGCATTCAAGTTATTGAATTTGATTTATCTTACGACAATTATCAAGATATTATTTTACAAAAAGATATTCCTGTAAAAATGATAATTCATGTTGATAAAAAAAATCTAACAGGATGTAATAATGAGATTATTATAAGTGAATTTGACATAAAACAAGAATTAAAAGAAGGAGATAATATTATCGAATTTACTCCTAAAGAAGAGGCAACAATTACTTATACATGTTGGATGAATATGATAAAAAATACAATTAAAGTCATTGATAATCAAGATTATTTTAAAGGAAGTGAGTAAAATGCAAAAACAAGTTTTAAAAATTTCTGGTATGACTTGTAGTGCCTGTTCTAGTGGATTAGAAAAATATTTAAATAAACAAGATGGAATTATAAATGCTTCGGTTAATTTAGTTTTAGAACAAGCCCTTATAGAATATGAGGATTATTTAACTATAGAAGATTTAAATACTTTTGTTAAAAATGCGGGATTTAAAAGTTTGGGTGTTTATGACGAGCATGAAGAGAAAAAACAAAATCATGATAAATTAATGTTAATCATATTTAGTTTTCTATCTGTTATTGTTTTATACATTTCGATGTCACATATGATAGGACTTCCAGTCATTTCTTTTTTAAACATGATGAACCATCCCCTTAATTACTCAATATGTTTATTAATTTTATCTATTCCTTATTTGTTTTATGGCTTTGATATTTTAAAAAATGGCTATAAGAATTTAATTCATAAATCACCTAATATGGATACTTTAGTATCTATTGGAGTACTAGCAAGTTTCCTATATAGTTTGTTTGGAACAATTATGATTATGATAGGTAAAATAGAATATGTCGAAAATTTATATTATGAGTCAGCTTGTATCGTTCTGTTTTTTATAAAACTTGGTAGATTTATTGATGGAAGAAGTAAAGAAAAAACTAAAGAAGCAATTAAAGATTTAGTTTCTATCACGCCAGAAAAAGCAATTTTAAAAACAGAAAGTGGCGAGAAAGAAGTTACTCTTGATGAAGTAAAAAAAGGAAATATTTTGATTTGTAAACCTGGGATGAAAGTTGCCGTTGATGGAATTATTACCAAAGGTACTTCTCATTTTGATGAATCATTTATTACCGGTGAATCGATGCCTGTTAAAAAGAATAAAAATGCTAAAATTGTAGCAGGTAGTTTAAATATTGATGGATATATTGAGTATCAAGCTCTAAAAATCGGTAAAGAATCAACAATATCAGAAATAGTAAGATTAGTAGTTGAGGCAACTAATACTAAAGCTCCAATATCTAAAATTGCTGATAAAGTTAGTGGGATTTTTGTGCCAAGTATAATGGTAATAGCCATCTTAACATTAATTGGTTACCTCACTTTAGGAAATGGAATTAATGATGCACTTACGCATTTTGTTACTGTTTTAGTAGTTGCTTGTCCATGTGCTTTAGGACTTGCGACACCCCTTGCTATTGTCGTAAGTGAAGGATTATGTGCTAAAAATGGTATTTTAGTAAAGACAAGTGAAACCTTAGAGAATGCTCATAAAGTAGATACAATTATTTTTGATAAAACAGGAACACTTACATATGGTAATTTGCATATCAGCGAAATCTTTAATTATAGTGATTATGCAAATGATGAATTATTAAGTATCGTGTGTAGTTTAGAATCTAAATCGACTCATCCAATTGCTAGTGCTTTTAAAGAATGTGAAAAAAGTAAAAAAGAAGTAAAAGATTTTAAAAATCTAGCTGGGTTAGGATTAACCGGAATAATAAATGATAAAAAATATTACATAGGAAATAATAAAATTCTTACTTCGTTAAAAATAAAAAATATAAAAATTAAAGATGAAGAGGCTTTGGCTGAGCAAGGAAATAGTATTGTCTATGTAATCGAAAATCAAACTATCCTTGCACTTATTGGAGTAAAAGATATTGTAAGAGAAAATGCAAATAAAGTAATAAGTGAACTTAAAAATATTGGTAAAGAAGTAATTATGCTTACGGGCGATAATGAATTAACGGCTAAGAAAGTCGCAAAGGAACTTGGAATAAACAAAATTATTTCTAATGTTATGCCTAAAGATAAAGTTGAAGAAATTAAAAAAATTATGAATAATGGCAAGAAAATAATGATGATAGGTGATGGCATTAATGATGCTCCAAGTCTAGCAACAGCGCATATAGGCGTAAGTGTATCAAGTGGAACAGATATAGCAAATAATTCCGCAGATGTTATTTTAATGAATGATAACTTATTGAATTTATTAAATTTAATAACAATAAGTAAAAAAACAATAAGAAATATAAAACAAAATTTATTCTTGGCATTTTTTTATAATGTTTGTATGATACCAATTGCCATAGGATTATTTTCAAGATGGAATATTAATATGAATCCTATGGTCGCAGGATTTGCTATGACAGTTAGCAGTTTTACAGTTATACTAAATGCTTTAAGATTAAAAAGAATTAAATTAAGGAGGAATTAAATATGTTTAGTAAAAAAATTAAAACAATAGTAAAAATAGAGGGAATGTCTTGTGAACATTGTGCGAATAAAGTTAAGAATACATTAATGAATATAGATGATGTTAAAGGGGTAAAAGTTAATTTATCTAAAAAAGAAGCAATTATTTCAAGTAATAATAAATTAGATAAAGATTTGATTAAAAAACTAATTGAAGATTTAGACTATAAATTTATTGACATAGTGGAGGAATAATTGTGAAAAAATTAGTTTTAGTTGTAACTTTGTTTATAACTATGTTTGGCTTAACTGGTTGTGGAAATGAAAAAATAAAAAATGATTCAAATGCTCCAGCTGGATTAAAAGAAATTACTGGGAAAATTTATCAAGCTGAAACAAATGAAGATGGTAATATTGTCATCAATAAGAATAAAATAACTGAAGAAGTTAGTTACTATAGTTATGAATATGATGATGTAATAATTGGTCTTTTAGCGGTAAAAGATGAAAATGGTAAGTTTCATATTGTTATCAACACTTGTGGGTCTTGTGGAGGCTCACCTTATGCTTATTTTGTTCAAGATGGAAATAAAATTCAATGTCAAAATTGTGGAAATACTTTTTTAATTACTGAACTTGATAATTTAGAAACAGGTGGATGTAATCCAATAGGTATTGAGAATCTAAAAGAACAAGATGATAAGTTTATTATTGACCATGAAGAAATAGAACAATATAAAGCTAAATTTGAAAATTGGCAAGGACCTACTGAATAATCAATATATTAATAAACAATAAGAAAATGTCATTTGCGTCAATTTATATTGCCAATTGCACCATATTATGCTATAATGATGCAAATGAAAGAAAAGTGATGCAATTTGAGAAAATTTAATTTAATAGAAGAATATAATAGTATTATATCTAATAGTAATATTATTAATCTAATAAGTAAAATCCATGAATATAAAGGAAAACAATCATATTTGTTAGACACTAAAAAAAACACTTTAGACACTTTATTAAAAGTTGCCAAAATTCAAAGCACTACTTCATCAAATAAAATTGAGGGTATTTATACCACTGATAAAAGAATTAGAGAAATTGTAAATCAAAGGCTAGAACCTAAAAATAGGAATGAGGAAGAAATTGCTGGTTATAGAGATGTATTATCTTTAATTCATGAGAATTATAAATATATTGATATTACTCAAAATACAATATTGCAATTACACAGAGATTTATATAAATATACAGCTTATAGTTATGGTGGTAGATTTAAAAATTCTCAAAATTATATTGAAGAAGTAAATGAAAAAGGAGAAAAGAAAATAAGATTTACACCTCTATCTCCTGTTGAAACACCAATTGCAATTGAAGATTTATGTAAAAATTATAATGAATTAGTCAATAATGAATTATGTGATTTACTAGTATTAATTCCAATATTTATATTAGATTTTGTATCTATACATCCATTTAATGATGGTAATGGAAGAATGAGTAGATTACTTACTTTATTATTACTATATAAAGCAGATTATATGGTAGGAAAATATATTAGTATTGAAAAGATTATTGAAGAAACAAAAGATAGTTATTATGATACTTTAGAAAAAAGTTCAGTAAAATGGCATAATAATAAAAATGACTATTCATATTTTGTAGAATACTATTTGGGAATAATATTAAATGCTTATAAAGAATTTGATTCAAGAATAAATATTGTTGAAAATAAAAAAATAAATGCTTATGATAGAATTATAGATATATTTAAAGATAATATCATTCCAATAGACAAAGCGTTTATTATGAATAAGTGTCCTGATTTAAGTGAAACTACAATTGAAAGAGTATTAAATAAATTACTTAAAGAAGATAAAATTGTTAAAATATCTGGGGGAAGATATACAAAATATAAATGGAACAATTAAATAAATTGAGAATAAACAAAAAAACTTGAAATTATGAAGTAAAAATAATTGAAAAAATTTATGAAAAATACTTAATATATATTAGCAAGTTTGTAGAACAAATGGTTGTTGTAAATTATCAATTTTTATGATAATGTTAATAAAAATAAAAGGAGGATTTTGATGAGAAAGAATATTAAAGTTACAGAGGCGATATTCCCAATGCCAGTATTAATGATAGCTACTTATAATGAAGATGGAAGTATTGATGTAATGAATGCAGCATGGGGAACAATGCTAGAAAGAAACCAAGTAATGCTTAATTTAACAGAAACACATAAAACTGTCAAAAATATTAAAGAGAGAAAGGCATTTACTGTTAGTATAGCTGATAGCGACCATGTTGTAGAAGCAGATTATTTTGGAATTGTATCTGGAAACAATACACCAAATAAATTTGAAAATAGTAGTTTAACTGCTACAAAGTCAGAAAATATTGATGCTCCAATTATCAATGAGTTTCCAATATGTTTAGAATGTGAATTCATAGAATATAAAGAATGTGGAGTAATAGGAAAAGTAGTTAATGTTACTGCTGATGACAAAGTAATGAATGGAGATAATGTTGACATATCATTAGTTAATGCTATTGCATTTGATCCATATACTCATGGATATTATAAAGTAAATGAGAGAGTTGGAAATGCTTTCAAAGATGGGTTACAACTTAAAAAATAATAATATATGGCAGATAATTTGAAGATTATCTGTCTTTTATATTATATCATTTATACTAATTACAATTTGAAAATATGAGAATTATTTCTCGCATTTTTTATCTATACAAAAAAGGCCTTGACTTATTGTCAATAGCCTTAATTTTTTTCTTGTAAAAGCCTTTTCTCAAGTAGTGAAACACCCTCATATATAATAAATGATAAAATGATTAAAATAACAATTCCAGCCATTACTACATTTAAGTTAAATACTTGTGTACCATATATGATTAAGTAACCTATTCCTTTTTTACTAACTAAAAATTCTCCCATTATTACTCCAATTAAAGTCATTGATATGTTTAATTTAAGTGATGAAATAATTGTTCTTTTAGAGCCTGGAATAACTAAATATCTTAGAATTTGTCCTTTTGTCGCCCCAAAAGATTGAAGTAGTTTAATTTTTATTTCATCTGTTCCTAAAAAACCATTATAAATATTTACAATACTAACTATTAAATTGATTAATAAAGCCATCACTATAATTGCTTTCGTGTTTGCTCCAGCCCAGATAATAATAATTGGTCCTAAAGCAACTTTTGGTAAACTGTTTAACATGGTTAAAAATGGGTCAAGAATTTTAGCTAAAGTTTTTACTTCATAAAGTAAAATGGCAATTAGAAATCCACTAGCTATACCAATAAAAAAGGCTAAAACTATTTCATATAAAGTTGTTAAAATATGAGTAATTAAAGAACCTTCTAAAAAGAGATTTTTAATTGTTAAAATAATTCTTGATGGACTAGAAAAAATAAAGGGATTTAAAATTTTCTTATTAGCAAGAACTTCCCATGATATTAAAAAGATAACCACAATTAAAATTTGCATTAAAATTACAAATATTTTATTTCGTCTTTCTTTTTGTAAAAATTTTTTTTGATTAGTTGACATAGACATCTAAATCCTTCCATATCTTATTGTAAAGTTCATTAAATTCTTTAGTATTTCTATTATCAATGGGATTATCATATGGTAAATCAATATCATAGATTTTTTTGATTTTACAAGGTCTTTTTGATAGAACCACAACCTTATTTGAAAGACTTACCGCTTCTCCAACATCATGGCTTACTAGAATTGTCGTAATATTTTCTCGTTTAATAATTTTAAAAACATCGGCACTTACGGCTAGTCTTGATTGATAATCTAATGCTGAAAAAGGTTCATCTAATAACAAAATATCAGGTTTCAAAGCAAGTGTGCGAATAAGTGCAACTCTTTGTCTCATTCCCCCTGATAATTCGTTAGGATATTTATTTATAAATTCTTCTAAATTGTAAGTTTTTAATAACTTCTTAACATATTCTTTATTTTCTGAAGTATCTTTTTTGGCTATTTTAAGTCCTAAAATAGCATTATCAAAAATAGTTAGCCAAGGAAATAAAGCATCATTTTGGAGCATATAACCGATTGTTGGTTTATCTTTTTGATATTTTATCTTGCCATTTGTTTTATCTTCAATGTTAGCCAAAATTCCTAAAAGGGAAGACTTTCCACAGCCGCTTGTACCAACAATTGTTATAATTTCTCCTTCTTTTATTTTTAAAGATATGTTATCGATTGCTTTAATTTCCCCTTGTTTAGTATAGTAGTTTTTTTCTAAGTTTTCGATTTCTAAAATACTATTCATTTGTTAAATTATGGAATAAATCATTATATGGGACATAATCATCTAATAAATCATTTTCAATCATAATATCTTCTAAATTTTTAACCATTTGTTCAGATATATGAGTAGTAGTTAACCAACTATCACTTTCTTTATAACGATTAATAATTGTTTCTAAATCATTTATTTTAGTATCTGGAAATTGTTTTATGATAGCTTCGGCTATTGTTTTAGGACTATTTTCATAAGTATATTGTAAGCCTTTATTAATTGCCATATTAAATTTTTCTAAGGTTTCTTGATTATTTTCTAAGAAACTTTTTTTAGTATAGAATGCTGTATAAGGCATTTCTCCTGAATACTTTCCAATTGATGCAACAACATAGCCTAAACCTTCTTTTTCAAGTAATGTTGCATTTGGTTCAAATAGATTAACAAAGTCACCTGTGTTACCAATAAATGAGCCACTTAAGGCTGCAAATTCTACTGAATAATTTAGTTTAATTTTATCTTTATCAATTCCGGCATTTTTTAAAGCATTTAAGAAATTTAAGGCTGGCATGCCGCCAAGACGTCCCACTAAAACTTCTTTATCATATAAATCTTCTAATTTAAAATCTTTATTTCTTGATACAATAAATTGACCATCTCTTTTAGTAAGCCCTGCAAAAGTTACTAGATAGTCTTCTTCATTTCCTTCGTATACATAAATCGCACTTTCTGGTCCTGCAAAACCGATTTGGGTATCTCCTGATATAACACTTGTTGCCACTTTATCAGCACCTGGAGTAAGTATTAATTCCACATCTAATCCTTGTTCTTTAAAGTATCCATTTTCAATAGCTACATAAAGTGGAGCATAAAAAGGACTATGAGTTACTTCAGCAAGTTTAATTTTTTCTAATTTAACTGTTTTTTCATCATCCTTTTTTCCTGCTAGGCATTCAATAGTAATTGCAATTCCAATAATTACAATTGCTATAATACCAATAATAATTTTTTTCAAACAAATTCCTCCTTTTTTGTTTCATGTTATTATATTCTAAAAAGTAATTTAAGTGATTTTAGTTTACAAAACCCAAAACCTTTGCTATAATTTAGACATAATAAAGGGAGTGACTAGAAATGGCTGTTAGAACCGAAAGTTTATTAGATAAACTTTATAATTTGCGTGGTAAAGATAGTAGTATTTTAAAAGAAATGGATGAACAAAAAACCGCTGCTGAAGAAACTAAAGAAAAAACTACTGAACAAAAAGCAATATTACAAAAAGAAATTGAAGATTTAAAATTACAAAGAGAAGAATTAGAAGATCAAGGAGAAAAATTTAAAAATATGTTAAAAGGTATTAATCGTGATGATTATGATACTGTTTTAAAACGTTTAAATTTAGATTTTGATCCTGAAGGATTATTAGATAAATTAAATGAAAATCTTCCTAAAACGATTGATATGGTTGAAAAGAATACTAAAGAAAGTGAAGAAGAATTAGTTAAAGTTGAAGATGAAATGAATAGAGCAATTACAACTATAGAAGAATTAGGAATTAGAAAAGATACAGCTTTAGCAAATCAAGAAAAATTAAATGAATATATTGACCTTGCTTTATCTGGTACTATTAATATTACTAGAGATTCGATTACTAGTTTATTAGCCGAATTTCATTTTACTGAAGAAGAACAAAGAGAAGCAGCTAAAATCTTGATGTTCCCTGAAGATGCTTTATTTGCATATAATGATAAAATTAAAATGAAAGATAAATCTGGAAAAAGTATTTCTGAAGTTATTCAAGAAGCTAAAAATATAAGTGAAGAAGAAGGCCCTGTTTATGAAAAAGAAGAAGTAAAAGAAGATAAAACATCAACAGTTGTTGATACCTTAAAAGGAGTTGGGATTGATTACTTAGATTTTACTAGTGATGAAATTAATGAATTAATGGATAATTTTGATAAAGAGACAATTATTAATAATGTAAATTATATTGTTGATAAAAATATTGATAAAGATATTTTTATGAATCATGTTTCTATGTTATATGATAAAGAATTAGAAGATAAAATTAATTTATTAATGAATGCTGGTAAAGAAGCTGTTGATATTTATTTGAATCCAAATGTTTTGGTAAAATATAATAAAGAAGAATTAAATAGAGTTATAGATCGAATTAATGCAAGTGGTATGGATGCTAAAAGCATTCCATTAATGGCTTATTAGGAGGTAGTACGATGAATTATTATAATAAGACCGTTTCCCTTTTAGAAGAAGCATTAGGTTCTTCATTAACAGATTCTCAAAAATTAATCGTTTATTTAAATAATAAAGTGGCTGAAGAAGAGTTTGATATTGCAAATTTTGCAGTAATTAATCGGATAAATCCTAATATGTCTATTGCTAAATTAGGTGCTTTTGGAAAACTTATTGAAGAATTTTGGGAAAAATTAAGTCCTGATGATATTAATGAATTTCAAAATAATCCTGAAAATTTAATTAAAGCTTTAAGAAAATTTGAAATTAATTATACAAATACTATTGATATTGATTATTTAAATAAATATGGTTTTAATTCTAATGAATTATTTGAAAGTATTCCTTATGCTATGTTAAAAGCTTTAAAGGAAAATAAAAAGGTTGTTTGTGCTAATTTAGAATATTTAATTAAATTAGGAGTAAAAAATTATAATGAAATATTTAATGCTTACTATGAATTATTTTTAATGGATCCTAGTAATTTTGAAGGAATTTTTAGTAAATATGATCAAGAAGATTTAGTAAGTAAATTAGAAAAAAATGTTGGTATATTAGAATATTTATAAACAACGAAAGTTGTTTTTTTAGTGAAAATATCTAGTAAATAATTATTGTTTATGTTACACTATGGTTAGAAAAATATGGAAGTTGGAGTTTTAGTTTATGGAAAATGTTAAAGAAAAAAAACCATTTTATAAAAAGTGGTGGTTTATTGTACTTGTTGGGTTGACGGTTTTAATTTTTTTAAGTTCTGTTGTAAGTAATATTAAAAATCGAGTTAAATGGGAAGATTTGATTTTAGGAGAATATATTCCTAAAATTAATGAAAAGAAAATTAGAGTTAGTTATAATTCTAATACTTCTTTAGCGATAGATGTTAATAAATCTTCAGTAAATGAGTTTAATAATTATAAACAAGAATGTATTAATATGGGTTATAATTTAGATGTTGATGAATACGGAAATAGTTATGAAGCTTTTAATAAAGATGGATATAAAATTAATATAAATTTTTTTGAATATGATAAAGAATATAGGGTTAGAATAGAAAAACCTGATGTTATGAATGAAATTAAATGGCCAACTGGTTTAGGTAAATTAGTGCCTCAGCCAGAATCTAATATTGGGATAATATATACTGATAATAGTAAAAGTCTTCGTTTAAAGATAGGAAATATGTCTTTTTTAGAATATCAAGATTATGTTTTAAAGTGTGAAGAAGCTGGTTTTGATGTAGATTATGATAAAGATAATAAAAGATATAAAGCTAAAAATTTAGATGGTTATGAATTAATTGTTAGTTATCTTGGTGGAAATGTTATTGAAATATATTTAAAGGCTACGGTAGAAGAAGAAAAAGAACAAGTAGAAGAACCTAAAGAAGAAACTAATAATAATAAAGTAGAAGAATCTGTTGAAGAACCAGAAAAAGAAGAAGTGCAACCTGAAAAAGAAGAAACTTCTAATAGTGTTTCTTATTCAACTAATGATTCTAATAGTGTTAAAAATGGTAATACTGGAGTTTATGCTTATCAAAGTAGAACTGGTAATTATGATAATTACTATATAATTGATTTAGATAATAAATATGTTTATTTCTTTAGTGATGGTAATGGAGATATGATTTGTACTAGAGCTAAGATTAGTTCTGGGGATTTAAATTCAGTAGTAGTAGTTACCTATAATGATGGTAATACTTCTTGGCAAGAAGGTTTACATTTTAAATATAAAAGACAACCTGATCATTTAATAATGGAAGATAGTGATCATTATGAATTTGATTTTTATTCTACTAATTTAAATGCAGCTTTAAAAATTAGAGATACAAAAACAATATCAGATTATTAAGAGGTATTTTTATGAGTAGTTTAAAAGAAAACATTAAGAAAAATAAAATGCTTTATATTTTCTTGATTAGTAGTATTTGTATAGTATTTGGTATTAGTATTTTGTTATGTGTATTTTCTAATAAAAAAGAAGTAAAAGTTAATAATGGAGATTATAGAGTAATTGTTCATATTGATTTTGTGGAAAATTTAATTTTTAGTAAATATGATGTTAAGTTTACTATAGGGGATAAAACATTTAGTTTATCTCATGGGGAAAATCAAGATTTAGGAGTTTATTTAAATCAAGGAACTTATATGTTGTCTTTTGAAAAGGAGGATGATAATAGTATTAAATATGAAGAAGAAATAGATGTTAATGGTAATATGGAATTAAGTTATAAAATAAGTTGTTATTATAATCGGTTAAGCGTTGAAAATACTTATTTTAATAATGATTCTAGTGATAATAATGAAGTTAATGATAAAATAAAAATTAATTTTGATAAATATAAATTTATTGATAAAAATTATAATGAAGTTATTGATGAACTTAAAGAATTAGGTTTTACTAATATTGTTGAGAAGCCTTCTTATGATCTTACTTTATATGGAATTTTAAATTATACCTTTAAAGATCAAGTAACAAGTGTTTCAATAAATGGAAGTACTGATTATGAAGTTGATAACTTATTTAATAAAGATGCTCAAGTAATTGTTAGTTATCATGCTAGAGATATTGATGAACCTTCAAGAATTAAGCCACCATATGATAGTGAAAGTGCTAAAAATGTTAATTATGAAATTGTTGTTGAAGCTTTTAAAAATGCTGGTTTTTTAGATGTAATTACGGAAGGAACAAGTGGCGATGGTGAAGATAAAACTGTTAATTTAATTAAAATTGGTTCTTTACCTGTTGATATAAATAGTACTTATAGTTCACAAGAAAAAGTATATATATATTATTATGATGCAACTGTTAAACCCAAAGAAGATGAAAGAATATCTACTACTAAATTAGATTTGTATTATGCAAGAAAAGCTTTTGAAGAATATGGTGAAAAACAATATAAATATGGTTTTAAATGTCATTGGTTGGTTGGTTTACTTGATGAAAAAGAAAATAGTGATGGTACATATACTTTTAAAGTAGAAGTAACAATAACTAATGGCTTTGGGGCTAAATATGATGCAGTAGCTAGTGGTGTTGTTGGGGGAAGTAATGCTAATCCTAATGTTTTAAGCTTTAATGTTGAAGAATGAAATAGACTTTTTTTAGAAAATTTAGTATTATAGTAAGGTAATATTTTAAGACGTCGGATAATATTACAATTAATAGTTTTCTATTGGTCAAAGCTTTAGAAACTTATAAACTGTTTTTAAAAAATATTTTAAGAACAGTTTTTTTAGCATAAAGTTTAATAGACATTAATTGTTTGTTTTGCTAAAATAATATTAGAAATGAGTGATTATTGATGAAACTATATAATACTTTAAGTAGAAAAATAGAAGAATTTATTCCTTATGAAGAGGGAAAAGTTAAGTTTTATACATGTGGACCAACGGTTTATCATGACCAACATATTGGTAACATGCGTAATTATATAGGACATGATATTTTAGATAAAACATTAAGATATTTAGGGTATGATGTTTTAAGAGTTATGAATATTACTGATGTAGGACATTTAACTAGTGATTCTGATTCGGGAGAAGATAAGATGGTTAAAAGTGCTAAAGAAAATCATCAAACTGTCATGGAAATTGCTAAATATTATACGGAACAATTTTTTAATGATTTTAAACTTTTAAATAATCGTGTTCCTGATGTTGTTGCTCCTGCTACGGAACATATTGATGATTATATTAAGATTATCGAAAAGCTATTAGAAAAAGGTTATGCTTATCAAAGTGGTGGTAATGTTTATTTTGATATATCTAAGTTAGATGATTATTATAAATTAACTAATCATAAAATAGATGATATGGTTGTGGGCGTAAGAGAAGGGGTTTCTTTTGATAATTTTAAAAGAAATCAAGGCGATTTTGCTTTATGGTTTACTAAGTCTAAATTTGATGACCAAGATTTAAAATGGGATTCACCTTTTGGCGTAGGTTATCCTGGTTGGCATATTGAATGTTCAGGAATTAGTATGCATTATTGTGGAGAACATTTAGATATTCATGGTGGAGGTGTAGATAATATCTTCCCACATCACACCAATGAAATTGCTCAAAGTGAAGCTTATTTAGGTCATGAATGGTGTAAATATTGGTTTCATAATGAACACTTAATGGATGAAACCGGTAAAATGAGCAAAAGTAAAGGTGCTACTTTAACCGTATCTTTATTAAAAGAAAAAGGTTATTCACCTTTAGCTTATCGTTTTATGTGTTTAAATAGTCATTATCGTAAACAAATAGTTTTTAGCTATGATAATTTAGAAAATGCCACTATTGCGTATAATAAATTAAAAAATAAAGTTCAAAATTTAAAAGATGATAGCAAAGTAAATGAAGAAGAATTTAATAAATGGGATAAAGAATTTAAAAATTATTTAGAAGATGATTTAAATATTCCAAATACAATAACATTAATATATGATTTATTAAAAAGTGATGTTAATGATAGTACTAAAATTAAATTAATTAAAAGTTGGGACCAAGTTTTATCATTAGATTTATTTAAAAAAGAAGAAATAGATAAGGACTTAGAAAAAGAAATCTTAGAAAAAATTTTAGAAAGAAATAAAGCTAAGAAAAATAAAGATTATTCTTTAGCCGATAAAATAAGAGATGAATTACTAGAAAAAGGAATCGTTTTAAAAGATACTAGAGAAGGAACAACATACGAAATTTTAAAGTGATTTTATAAAAGTCGTTCTAAAAAAGTGTAAGTTTATGCTAAAAGTGGTTACAAAAAGGTGTAAATTTATAGCAAAAGTCGTTATAAAAAAGTGTGAAAATATATCAAAAGTGGTTCTAAAAAAGTGTAAATTCTTGATTTTAAGGCAAAAATATGATATCCTTATAATGGTGATTATAAAATGAAACGTAAAATTTATAATGAATTGTTAAAATGGAAAACAGATGGAACAAAACCTTTAATGGTTTTAGGAGCAAGACAAGTAGGCAAAACTTATGTTATTGATAAATTTTGTCAAAATGAATTTAAAAATTATGTTCATTTAAATTTATTAGAAAATACGGAGATTATTGACTTGTATAATTCTAATCAAAATTCTGAAGAAAAATTTAGAAAATTTAAAATATTAATTAATTTTGATATTGAACAAGAAAATACTGTTTTGTTTATTGATGAAATACAAGAATGTGAAAGTTTAATCGCTGAGTTAAAATTTTTATGTGAAAATTATAATAATGTTAAAATCATATGTGCAGGTTCTTTGTTGGGAGTAAAATTAAAAAGATTTAATAAATCTTTTCCAGTGGGTAAAGTAACTATGATTAATATGTATCCTTTAAATTTTGAAGAATTTTTAATGGCTTTAAATGAGAATATGTTAATAGATGAGATTAAAAGTTGTTATGAAAAAAATCAAGCTATTGCTAATCCTATACATGAAAAAGCTTTAAACTTATTTAGATTATATTTAGTTAGTGGAGGAATGCCAGAGTCTATTAATAATCTATTAAAAATTAATAAAGATGTTATTAATTATGATCAAGATATTTTAAAGAATATTATTGGAGCTTATCTTAATGATATGAATAAATATGTTACAAATAATAGTGAAAAAGTAAAGATAGAAAAAACATATAAATCAATACCTAATCAGTTAGGTAATGAATCTAATAAATTTCAATATTCTAAAATAAGTAGTAATGCAAAAAGCAGGGAATATGAAACTGCTATAGATTGGTTAATAGCAAGTAATATGATTTTAATCTCTCATTTGGTTTCGACGCCTTTAATTCCGTTAAAAGGATATGAAGAACAAGAAAACTTTAAATTATTTTTAAATGATATAGGAATTTTAAATAATTTATTAGAACTTAATACTAAAGATATTTATTTAGATAATATATCTTTATATAAAGGAATAATAACTGAAAATTATGTGGCAACTGAATTAGTAAATAATGGTTTTTCACTTTATTATTGGCAAAGTAATGGCAAGGCTGAAATAGATTTTGTTATAAATAATAATGATGGAATAATACCTATTGAAGTAAAATCAAGTAATAATACCCAGTCAAAAAGTTTAAATGTTTATATAGATAAATTTAAACCAAAATATGCTATAAGAATTAGTACTAAAAATTTTGGCTTTGATGAAAAAAAGAAAATTAAATCAGTGCCTATATATGCCACATTTTGTATTAAAAAATAAACATATAACTTTGACAAACATATATATATATATATATGTTTGCTATAATAATAATGATATATCTAGTTAAGTGTTAGGTGCTCTCCGCCCATAAATAACTATTCTTTTATGGAAGGAGGAAATTATATGACAAAGAGAGAAAAAGCTTTTTATCGTATAATTAAATTTTTATTTATATTAGTATTTTTATTAATATTTATATTAATTTATAAAATAAACTAAAAAAATGAAAAAGCACCTTTTCACTCATTTGGGCTGTGTATTAGAATAGTGGTGTTAAAAGTATAGAAATAAAATAAATAGTGCGATATAATTAAATTGCTAAAATTGAATTTAATAGGAAGGAAATATTCTTAACCAGTTAGCAAATCTATTAAGTTCAATTTTAGCGAATAAACTTATAGCTGACTGGTTAAGAATATTTTTTTAGGATTAAAATATGAATTATGATTTAAATAATATGACTCCATTGGATTTAGAAAAATTTATTAATTTTTTACAAACACTTTTAGGTGATGCATTAGAAAATAAAAATACTATTTCAAAAGTTGTAAAACAAGAAACTGAAAATATGGAATGTCCAAATTGCCATTGGGATGATTGCATAATAAAAAGCGGATTTACTAAAAACAAAGTACAAAGATATTTATGTAAAAAATGTAACAAGAAATTTATTAGTACAACAAATACACTTTGTTATCGTACTAAACTTACTTTTGGTGATTGGCAGTTATTTTTTGAATGTATGGCAGATTGTTTATCAATTAGAAAAACAGCTGCTAAAATGCATAAAAATAAAAATACTGTATTTGCTATGAGGCAAAAAGTTTTGCAAGCCTTATCTATATTTAGAAGCAATGTTAAACTATCAGGTGAAATACAAGCAGATGAATTTAGCATTCCTATAAATTTTAAAGGAATGAAACAAAGTAATATGCCAAGACATTCTAAAAAAAGAAAATCAGCTAGTAAAAAAGTTAATCATAAAGTTTGTGTACTCGGAGCCATAGATGAAACTGACAATCAATATTTAGAAATAGTTGGCAATGGTGAAATAACTAGTAAAAAAATTGAAGAGTCATTAGGTCCAAAAATTAAAGAAGGTACTACACTTATTACAGATTGTAGAAGTGCATATGAATCATTTGCTAAAGAACATAATTTAAAATTGGAACAAATTAAATCTACAACATATAAAAATGAAAACGGATACACTTTATCTGAAATAAATGGCTTACATTCTAATTTTTTTGGATTCATTAGTAAATTTAAAGGGGTATCAACAAAACACCTTCAAGGTTATATAGATTGGTTTGTTTATAAAAAATATATAGATTATACGGTTGAAATAATAAACCATCCAAGAGAAATATTATATTATGCTATTAAACAAAAAAGTAACATTACTATTAAAAATATATATAATGCTACTTTTCCTTTTGATGTTGATAAAGCTTATGCAGATTATCACTAACACCACTAATCTAATACACAGCCCTTCAAAAAGCAAATGGTGATATTGTTCTTGATTCTTTTGAACATAAATGCTATCCAATGGGAAATTTAATTCAAATATATGGTAATAATGGTTCACAATTTTTAAATACTAATACAGGAAAGATAGAAACTTTAAGTATTAATGCTCCAACTTATGAAACAGGTAAAATTGATTTCAAACAAATAAGTGATTTTAATAGTCTTTTAACCATAGAAAATGACAAACAATTATCACTTACGCAAGTAGAAAATAATCTAATTAAAAAAATAAAGAAACTAAAGTCAAATGATTAAAAAGATGATTTTTAACATAAACACCTAAACTCATCTTTTTCTATTACATGATTCTTCTTTTTAAAAATTCATATACAATCAATTTCTTGCTTGTTTACATCAACTCTAGACACCAAACTTTCTAACTAGGATTTTTTCTAGATATTAAAAAAAACAATCTTACGATTGATTTCTAAATATCAATATTCAAAAAAGTACGACAACTTTTAATTTCTATTAAAAAAGTTTAGTTTTTTTCTTTTAAGACTTTTCGGATATTTCTGTCTTTCAAATTCACAAACAAATTTTTCTAAATAATCATATGCATTTATATATATCCATTCATGAAATTGATAACGATTTGGTACTTCAATAATTCTTCCATTTATAATAATATCCCCAATAGATTCACCAAATGTATATTTTACATAAGCAGGTTCATATTTTTTTCTATATGCATCTACAATATCAGCAAATGAATTAAGAATTTCTTTAATGTAGTTAATTTGCTCTAAATTTGTTAGAGTATTATTTAATACTACACCATCTAAAATTATTGTTCCTGTAGATAATCCACAATATAATGCATTATTTTTCTTATTTTTTTCTTTTGTAATATAGTGAAACTTTTCATTATGATATACAAACATATCATAATCTATGTCTCTATCTCTTAAAAAAATTTCTAGCATGAAAATTTCCCTTTCTAATTAGCTATGTATTCTATAACATCACATTTTAAAAGTCAATTTTTTTCTAATCATTTTGTCTTTTACGGATTAAGGCAAGTTGATTTTCTAATTCTTTTTTGTGTTCTTCAAGTTCTCGTTTTCTTTCTTCTAATTCTTCTAAGGATATTTTAGCTTCCTTTTTTAAATAATATAAAGGGTACGTTACTAAAGGGCTCATTAGTAACATTGTACTTAAACAAAATATTAAAGTATAGAATCGATTCTTATTTTTACTTTCCTTATTATATAGATATGTAGATTTTTCTTTGTTTAGAATTTGAACGTTGTAAGTAGGATTATTTTCTTGTTCATTAATGGTGTCTTGATACTCGATGAATTCACATTCTTTGGTTAGATTTTCATTTAGTAACTTAGGATTAGAAAGATATTTTTTGATGTTTTCTTCTAATTCGTTAGTATAAGAATAAGTATAGTGAATTTTTTGATACATACCATTTTCGATAGGTTCATATGGAGTGTTATATTCTATTAATAGTTTTACATCTTCTTCATTTTGATATTTTTTACTCCAGTCAATAACGGGTTTTGAATGTTCTTTTTGTTCATTAAAATTTTCTATGGCTGGAAAATAATATTTAGTAATATCTTCTTTAAAAGGTGTTAAGTTTGCTGAACTAAAAATATAATATAAGGATATAATTGCTCCAATTTGGGTAGCAGTAGCAAAATGTTTAGTAAAGACTATTTTCTTTTTGGAAAATTTTAATTTTTCTAATTGTTGTTTATAATATTCAATTTCACTTTGATAATTATTCATGATTCGACCTCTTTCATTAATTTGATATTATACTAGATGGAATTTAGGAATGTCAACAAAAATATAACAATGGAAAATAACAATGCCTATTAAAATTTGAGTTTAAAATTCTCTAACATTTTATCTTTCTATGTAATTTATATCACAATATTTAGATAATATAATTCTATAAATTATACTTCTAAAATAATAATCTATAAATTGAGATATTCCAAATATAAATAATGAAAATGAACTATTTATGAATAATAAACAAATTATATATCTTAATGTAACACCTACTATAGAACCTATAAGCAATATAAATGATTTTCCTTGTGAAATGCATAAAGTTTTATATGTTTCGTATGGATATAATCCAAATACTCCAAATGAATAAAATAAAATATAGGGAAAACATTTATAAATAGGCAAACTTCCATGTGATATTATTAAATAAATAATTGCAAAAAGAAAATTTAATATTATTATTGATGAAAAACACTTTTGCTTCATTTCCATACAATTATTATATTGTTCTTTATATTCTTTTCCTTGAGGAATTTTAATCATTAATGCAGCTTGATATGCGTTAGTAATTATTTCCAAAGACAAACATACTGAATAGCAAATAGTATGTATAGGGGGTTGTCGGAAAACCCCCTATACAATTTAAGCTGTTTTTTTAGTCTTACCATTTCAAAAAGTGCATTTGCAAATCTTCCTATTACAACATAAACAATATAAAAATTTAACAATATGGAAAGCATATTTTTTTGAATAATAGTTAAATCAAATACATTTATAATTAAATTTTTACCAATAAAAACAATAAATCCCATTAATAGTCCAAAAAAAATATTAAACCATAAATATTTCCATTCATTTTTTCTAATTGTTCTATATGTATATAATCCTATTTCTGCAAAAGACTTAAAAATTGAATCTATTAGTAAAAAACTACCAGTTACTACAATTGCATCAATACTAATTAAATTATTAAATGCAGTATCAATGCTATCTGCAATACTCATAAATATAAAACTTATAAGAATTGATATAAATTTTTTCATGGATTAATCACCTACAAACCAAACTCCATATTTTTTAGATAATATAATAATTACTATTATTAAAAAATGCTTTAAAATTATTTCAAATAAAGCTCCTCCGAAAAATTACGGAAGAGCCAATTAATTATTTTCTTGTCCTTTTCAAT
>CANQSO010000024.1 GCA_947626535.1 uncultured Bacilli bacterium
GCTTCTTTAGCTAGTTTTACATCATCACTTGCTGTTACTTTTATTGTTACACTTTCATTTGTCCATCTATCTTCTGGTATTTTCTCTACTTTACTTATTGTCGGTCCTTGTTTATCGATATTATCTACTTTTATTTCTTTATCATATGTTGTTATATTTCCGACATGGTCTTTTACTTGAATGTTTATATTTGTATCATTATATTGATATTCTTTTTGATTTTCTGCTATCCAACTTATTCCTCCATCAAAACTATATGGTTTACTATCTAAATCAACATCATCACTGGCATTTATGGTTACTGTTACACTTTGATTTGTCATAGTATCTATACTTTTTGTTACACTTTCGATTGTTGGATTTGTTTTATCTATTTTTAATGTTGTAAATTCTTTATTACTTTCATTTCCTACTTTATCATAACATTTAAAGTATCTTACTTCATTTTTATCTTCATTATATTTTAGGGTTATTGTATTTTCTATTATCTCTTTATCTATTCTTGTGTATTCACTATCATCTGTACTTTCTTCACAATAATCTATTCCACTTAAATTATCACTTAAGTTTAATACAACTGATACATCATTATTTGTCCATATATTATCATAATTATTTTCGATACTTATTGTTGGTCCTTCTGTATCGATATTATCTACTTTGATTTCTCCTTCATATGTAGCTATGTTTCCGACATGGTCTTTTACCTTTATGATGATGTTTTCATCATTCTTTTGGTATTCTTTTTCATTTTCTTCTTGCCATACTTCTCCATCAAAGGTATATGGATTTGCATCTAATCCAACATCATCATGAGCTGTTATTGTTACTTTTACTTTGCCATTTGTATAATTATTTTCATCTTTTTCTACTTTTTCGATTGTTGGTAATGTTTGATCTATTTTTAATGTTGTATTTTCTTTATTACTAACATTTCCTACTTTATCATAGCATCTATAATATCTTGTTTCATTATGATTTCCTGTATAGGTTAAAGTTACTTTATTATCTGTTATTTCTTGTTCGATTTTTGTATATTCACTATCATCTGTACTTTCTTCGCAGTAATCTATTCCACTTCCTGTTTCATTAATATTTAATATGACATTTACATTATCTTTTGTCCATATATCATTATAATTATTTTCAATACTTATTGTTGGACCTTCTGTATCTATATTATCGACATTAATACTTTCTGTTTTTATATTTCCTACTTTATCTTTGATATGTACATACCATTCGCCATTTTCACTTATTTCTTTTGTAAATGTTTGGATTTCATTTGTTGCTTCTATTTCGTTCCAATCTTTTTCTGGTTCAAAACTCTTGGTTATTTGATATCCTACTATTCCACTTTCTCTATCTATTGCTAAGACTTTTATTTCTTTTCTTGTTCCCCATGTTTTATCTATATTTAATTCTAATATTTCTGGTAGTTTATCATCTATCTTATCTATTATTATTTCTTTGGTTGAAACTCCACCTACTTCATCTTTGATACTTACATAATATTTTCCACTTTCTTTTACTTCTTTTTCTTCTTCTATCTCTTTTTTTCCTTCAATACTTTCCCAATTATATTGTCCTTCTTCTTTTGTTACACTGTATGCTACTATTTTATGATAACTACTATAGCCATGAATCTTTATGGTATCTGTACTTCCCCATTCTTCTAAAGTATTTCTTAATACTAATTGTGGTATATAATCTGCTATTAAAGTTATTTTACCTTTTAATGTTTTATTCATGGAATCAGCATCTTCTACTGTTACACTTTCATCCATCCATATTCTTAGTTCAAAACTTTTTTCTTCTCCTCCATCTAATGTTCCTTCTTCTAGGCTATATCCTGCTTCTTCATTTAAAGCATTTTCAATTGTTGTATTTGTCTTATCTAGTTCATTTAAGATCCCATTTTTCTTGCCATTTAAACTTATTGCTACATATTTATCACTTAATGTTGTTCCTGTTAATAACTCAAAATTTATATTATATTTAGCTGTTGTTTTACAATTATTTTTGATTGTGAATTTATATGGTTGTAAACTTAATCCTTTACTATCTTCTATTGGTTGGGCATTTTCTAATAATATATCATTTTCTTCATTTATAATGCTTACATCCATACATAAACTTTTTATATAACTACTTTCATTTTGTTCTACTTTTGTTTCCCAATATCCATATGTTGTACTTAATACAAATATTAAAGATGCTATTATGATTAACATTAATACTCTATATATTTTTTTCATATTATTTAGCACCTTCTATCTTTATCTAATTTTAACACATATTTATATCTTAAATCAAAAAAATCGTAAGTTTTCACTTACAATTTATATTAAACAATTTTATATCCTTCTTTTTCTAAAGATTTTTTTTGAAATTTAAAATTTTTACTCTTCATAACTATTTTAACTATTATATTATTTTTTCTTTTTTCATTTGCTAATTTTATTATTCCTTGTTTTTCTTCTTTACTCATATTTTTATCTATTAAATAACAATATTTTTCTTTATTATTTGGAACTTTAAATCCTCTTTCTTCTAATAATAATACTAATCTTTCAAAGCCAACTGAAAAACCACATGCTGGAATGGAATCTTTTAGATAATTACCAATCATATTATCATATCTTCCTCCCCCTCCAATAGCACTTTCTAATCCTTCAGCTTCTATTTCAAAAATAGGTCCTGTATAATATCCCATACCTCTTACTAATGTTGGATCAAAAATAATCTCAGCTTTTACATTATCTAAAACACAATCTATTATTTCTTCTAAATTATTAATTATTTCTTCTTCTAATCGTAAATCTTTACATAATTCAAGATTATTATTTAAAATATTAACTTTATCTAAATATTTTAAAACTTTATCTTCATTTATATTTAATTCCATTAATTCTTCTTTAACATTATCAATACCAATCTTATCTAATTTATCTAATATAATTAAAACTTTATCCATAATATCAACAGGAATATCTGCATATTCTATTATAGCTTTTAAAATTCTTCGATCATTAATTTTAATTTTAAATCCTTTAAAATCTAATTTTTGTAAAAAGGTTATAACTGCTGTTATTAAATCTATTTCAGCCAAATTAGTTTTTTCCCCAATAATATCCAAATCACATTGCATTAATTCTCGATATCTTCCCTTTTGAGGACGTTCAGCCCGGTAAGAATACCCTGTTTGAAATGCTCTGAAAGGAAAAGATAAATTTTGCATATTATTAGAATATAACCTTGCTAAAGGAACCGTTAAATCATATCTTAGCCCACTATCTACTAAAGAATCTAAATTATTTTTATCACTATTTTCTAATTTTTCTCCTCTTTTTAAAATTTTAAAAATTAATTTTTCATTTTCTCCACCTTGATTACTTGTTAAATTTTCAATATGTTCAACACTAGGTGTTCCAATCATTTCAAAACCAAAATTTTCATAAGTTTCTTTCATAATTTTTAAAACATATTCTCTTAATTCCATTTCTTTAGGTAAGAAATCTCTCATACCTTTTGTTGGTGTTTTAATATAATTCATTAAAATCAAACCTTTCTAAATATACATTTTACCATAAAGTAAATAACTAAACTATAGATTTACTTCAAAAAATTTGATAAAATAACCTTATTGCTGGGATAGCTCAGTTGGTAGAGCACATCACTCGTAATGATGGGGTCGCAAGTTCAAGTCTTGTTTCCAGCACCACTGACATTTCTGTTCGAACTTTTTCGAATATTTATATAAATATATATTTAAAAGAAGATGCTTAAAATCTTCTTTTATTTATCGTTGTTTAATTTTTTTTCAATACATTTTACTAATTTTATACTAGATTTAACTTCATTTTGTGTACTATTCGTAAAATTACTTATTTCTTTAACATTTGAGTTTGAAGAAAGACTATATCTTCCCGCATAAATAACTTTACTAATCGTTATTAAAGCATCATCTTTATTATATTCAGTATTAATTACTTCTCTCACACATTCTCCAACAATTTTTATAATTTTTGTTAGCTCATCTGCAAGTTTAATTGGCTCTTCAATATCAACTATTTCTCCTAATGGAAATAATTTGTTTACAAGTTGTTCAAGATATAAAGAATTGGGCATTTTATTTTTTCCCAACAAGCTAAATGAATAATCTTCTTCAAGATTTATTCCAAATAGTGCCAAAATAGACATCATTGTTTGTACTCTAATATTTATATTAGAAAGACTAAAATTAGGATTCTCATTATAAAATAATTTATATATTTCTATTAAGGCTTTAGAATCCATATCTAAATTAACTGGTTTAACATTTTTTAATAGATGAATATGATCCATCAATTTACTAAATTGTTGATTGATAATATCTTCATCATAATTTGAAAAAGATATATTTAATTTTCTATTTGAAAATTCGGCAGTTATTAAATTTTTATTTTTGTTATTTTTACTATTAAAGAAGGACAAAATTCCATTATCATATTTTACTATTTCCTGAAAATTTTTATTACTATATTCAATAACTAATAATTTTTCTTCAAAATTTTTTAGTATTGTTCTAATAAATTCAACATTTCTTAACATATTAATATGAGATTTTGAATTAATAAAATTATCAAGTAATTTATTTATTTTTACTTTGTCAATATTTGAACTAGATTCAATTCCTTTAAAACTAAGTACAAATTTTTCTTCATTTTCAAATGTTATATTTCTATTAAAATTAACTGTTTTCTTACTCATAAAACCTCCCTAATTTCATTATAATTTTAGCTTAATTTTAAAAAAATGTAAAGTTTTACCCAAATAAAAATATCTCTACTTCATTACTATTAAAAATATAAAAAATTCAACAATTATTTTAAAAAAAAATTGATATTCTATCATTGAGTATTTTTTTATTTTATTATATAATGTTCTAGAAATAAGAAAGTGGGTTACTTAATGAAAGTATTATTTAGAAAATTAAAACATGCTAGTATGGGATATAAATTTTTTTATTTTACTAGTTTAACTTTATATATTGTTTTTTATGTTTTCTTTTTAAGAAGTGTATTAATGTTAAAAGGAATTGAAACATTTATAAGAATTATTATTTTAATTATTTTTGGAATTTTTGGAATTTTATATATGATATTTGGCTTAGCATCAATGTTTGAAAGAAAGAAAAAAATTTTTATTCCATTTACAATTTTTGCTTTTATTTTTACTATTTTATTTGGTATTTCTAGTTATTATATTAATCGTATTTATAACGTTTTAGATAATTTTACTAAAAGCGATACATCTACATATACAACAGTTTTATTAACTCTAAAAGATACGGAAATTACTGATGATTCAGTATTAGGAATGATTAATAATGAAAATAATCGTGAAAATTATATTTTAGCTAAAGAAATGATTGAAAAAGAAAATATTAAAAATGAAATTAAAAGTGAAGATTATAATGACATTCATATTTTAGCCTCTGCTTTATATAATCATGAAGTTGATGGTATCTTTATTTCTAAAGATTATCCTGTATTATTAGGAAATGAAGAAAAGTATCGTAATATTTTACAAGACACTAAAGTTGTTAAAACATATTCTAAAGAAATGAAAACTGAAGAAAGTGAAATGATTTCAACTAAGAGTTTAACTGAACCATTTACCGTTTTAGTTTTAGGAGTTGATTCTGAATATACTGATGAGTTAGATCCTAATGCCGCTTTTAATGGCGATACTCTAATGCTTATCACTTTTAATCCTCAAACATTAAACGCGACGATGTTTAGTATTCCAAGAGATTTATATGTACCAATATCTTGTAATAATAATCGTTATAGCAAAATTAATTCAGCAGCATATGGAGGCACTAGTTGTGTAGTTGATACAATTGAAAATTTAACTGATATTGAAATTGATTATTTTGTTAAAGTTGACTTTAAAGCTGTTGTTGATTTAGTTGAAACTATTGGGGGCATTGATGTAGATGTTGAAGTTCCTGATTATGAATATTATTATAATTCTTATGGTGGCAGACTTTGTGAACAAGATTCCTTAAGAAGATTCGAAGAACATTTAATTTGTATGGATACAGGTATGCAACACTTAAATGGTGAACAAGCTTTAGCTTATGCTAGAAATCGATATGGTTATTTAGAAGGCGATATTGCAAGAGGACGTCATCAACAATTAGTTATTCAAGCCATTGGTGAGAAAATGGTTAAAAATACTTCTATTGCCGATTTTGAAAAAGTTTTAGATACGATAAGCAAACACATTGCAACCAATATGAAAACCACTCAAATACTATCTTTCTATCAAACTATTAAATCGATGCTAATTCAAGCTTTATCAGGAAATGATTTTATTAATATTCAAAAAACTTATTTAACTTATTACAATATTGATGCTTATATGGGAGGTTATCCAGTAAGTGCTTTAGGTTATTACGATGATAGTTTAGATGCTATTAAAGAAGCTATGAAAGAAAATTTAGGAATTTTAAAGAGTGAAACAATTAGAACATTTAAATATGATTATAAAGAAGATTATGAACGTAGTAGTGAAATAGTTGGTAAAGGAATTTATAGTGGAGCCACTCTAACCTTTATGCCAAACTTTAGAGGTGAAAGTGTAAGTAAAGCTAAGTCATTTGCTAATAGTAATAATTTATCCCTTAATATTGAATATATAAGTGATCCAAATGAAATTGAAGGAATTATCTTAAAACAAAGTGTATCAGAAGGAACCTTATTAAAAAATATTTCAGGGTTTACTATCTATGTTAATAATTACGAAGAAGAACAAGAAGAGGATGATGAAAATAATTTAGAAACCGATAAAGAAAATGATGAAGATAAGAAACCTGACCAAGAAAATGATAGTTCAAATGAACCACCTGAAGATGAAAAGTCTAAGGAAGATGATAGTGATAAAGAAGAAATTCCACCTAGTGATACAACTGAGTCAGAAGAACAACCAATTACTGATAATATTCCTGGTAGTCCAACAACTTCTGAAAATAGTTTAGATTAAAATGTGTGCAAAAAAATTGCACATATTTTTTTTTGTGTTTTATTTTGTGAAAAAAAAGGAAATTGATACCCTTATAGGTAATATATAGGTAGAAGAGTAAATTAGATTTACTTTTCAAAAGAGAGGAGGAAGTTTATGTAATTTTTAGAATTTTTTAAAATTAATCGTTTTTCTAAAAACAACAAATTTTGATGAGAGGAGATGATAAAATTAATGAAAAACGATATTGAAAAGAAGAATAAAAAGGTTGAAAAATTTTATTTATTAAATGATAAAATTGTTAAGAAAATATTTACTAGTGATGAAGAATTAGGTAAAAAAGTAATTTTAAGAATATTAAGTGATATCTTAAAAGTTCCAGTTAAAAAGTTAGATGATGATTTTGAAATAGTCTATCCCAAAATAGGGCTTAATAAACGTAATATTAATTCTGAAGCTGATTTAGTTTATAAAAATAAAAAAGCTTATTTTTCAATTGAATTTAATTACAATAACTATCCGACATTAGTAAATAAAAATTTTTCATATGTCTGTTTGTTATATTTAAAAGATATTAAAAATAAAGAAGATTATAGTAATATAAAAGAAGTATACAGTATTAATATTGATGGTTTTGATTATTATGGTCATGATGAATTTATATATGAAAGTGAGATGAGAGAAAGAAAAATAGGAATACCATTAGGAATAAAGATAAAATATTATAATATAAATCTTGCATATTTAAAAAAGATGGGTTATAATGATATTATCAAAGAAAAAAATTTTATCAAAAGATTAATGTATATGTTTGTATGTAATGATGAAGAATTTCTAGATAAATTATATGAAGGAGATGAAATGATGAATGAATTTAGAAAAAAGGTAAATGATGTTTTAGAAAACATAGATGTTTTAATGTATTATGACCGTGATAAATTGCTTAGAGAAGGGGCTTATGATGATGGTAAAGAAGAAGGTATTAAAGAAAATAAAATTGAAATTGCTAAAAAAATGTTAGAAGAAAAAATGGATTTCAAAATTATTTCAAAATTAACTGGTTTACCTAAAGAAGAGATTAAAGATTTGCAAGGTGGATTATAATGGAAAAAACATTAGAAGAAGTAAGAAATTATGTTTTAGAAAACATCGATGTGTTAATGTATTATGATCGTGATAAATTGCTTAGAGAAGGTGCTTATGATGATGGTTTAGCCCATGGTAAAAAAGAAGGTATTAAAGAAAATAAAATTGAAATTGCTAAAAAAATGCTTTCTCGTGGGAATGATATAGAAGATATTATTGAATTAACTGATTTATCTAAAGATGAAATTAAAAAACTTGCTGTAAATTAATCAAAAAATGCTTAATAGCATTTTTTATTTGTCTTATCATATATTTTTTTTAGGTGATGTTATGTATAAATTAAAAGAATTACCTTTTTCATATCAAGATTTAGAACCATATATTGATACTCATACCATTGGCTTACACTATAACAAACATCAAAGAAACTATTTAAACAATTTAAATAATATTTTAATTAAAAATAATTTTTCTTTTAATTATCCTATTGAAGAACTTTATAAACATTTAGATAGTTTTAAACAAGATGAAAATGATTTATTATTTAATTTAGGTGGAGTTGTAAATCATGATTTATATTGGCAATCAATAAATCCTAATCATAAAGAAGAACCTAATGAACTATTATTAAATTTAATAAATAATAAATATACTAGTTTAGATAATTTTAAAAATGAGTTTATATATTATGCTTTAAATTTAAAAGGTTCAGGATACGTTTTTTTAATTATTAATAATAATGAAATTGAATTAATGACTACAGCTAATCAAGATTCACCATTAAAATACGGTTATACACCTCTATTATGTGTTGATATGTGGGAACATGCTTATTACTTAAATTATCAAAATAATAAACAAGAATATTTAGATAACTTTTGGCAAATTTTAAACTTTAAATATGCCAATGACTTAATAAAAAGGATTAGCTAATAATTTCTAATCCTTTTTCACTTATATGTTTAATAAATTTATTTTTAAATCTTTCTAATTCTTCACTTTCTAAAGTTTTTTCTAAACTTCCAACTTCATAACGAATCGTGTATTTTAATTTATCATGATCGTTATAAACATCAATAAATTCTCTTTTCATAATTAACTTATTTTTAAATTCATCTAAAATATTTAAAATATCTTGATATTTAAAATCTTTATTAGCAAGTATTGTATAGTCTAAATTAACAACTGGATATTTACTAATCTCTTTAAATATTTTTTCATCTTTATTAATAGCCATAAAACTATTAAAATCAAGATCGATAGCTACAACAACCTTTTTCTTACCAACATAACTATTAATTCGACTATTAAATAATAAAATATAACCCATAGATTTACCATTACAAATAATTTCTAAACTCTTATCTTGATTATAATAAGCTTCTACTTGAGTATTTTTAAAACTAATATTTTGATGTTTAATTGTTTTAAATAAATACATAACAATTTCTTTAGCTTTCATATATTTATCTTTAACTTTCTCTTCATCACCTGCTAATAAAATACTTAAATGACTATGATTTTCATTATTCTTAATAACTGTTCCAATCTCAAAAATATTTACTTCATTACGATTTTTAAAATTATTTTTAACAATTGGTAATAAACTTAAGCTTAAATCATCTCTTAATAAATTATTTTTACTTTGACTTAATAATCTTACACCATCTTTAATAATACCTAATTTATTTAACATTTCATCTTCATACCAAATATATGAATGAACTTCATGTAGTTTAAAAACACTAGCAAGTAATCTTTTAACTTTATATTCGCTATCCCAAATACTTTCCCATACTTTAGAACTAGCATTAATATTCATTGGTAATTCTTTTATATTATCATAACCAATCATTCTAATTAATTCTTCAATGATATCAGCAGCCATACTAATATCTTTAGTAGCTCGAAATGTTGGCACAACAATATCATAATTATCTTCATTTACTTTTACTTTAAAGCCTAAAGAAGTTAATATTCTTTCCACATCATCATCACTTATTTCTAGAGTAGTATAACGTTTTAGATCATTCTTTTCTAAACAAATCTTTTTTTCTTCTAAAACATTTGGATAAATATCAGTAAGATTAGAAGCAATTTGCATATCAGGATTTTCTTTTTTTAATAAATATAATAATCTTTTTAAAGCAAAATCACACATATTTGGATCTAAACTTTTTTCATAATGGGCAGATGCATCAGTTCGAAGTCCTAAACTAACAGCTGTTTTTCTTATTGAACCAGCTTGAAAATTAGCGCTTTCAATAAAAATACTATCGGTATCATCTAAAATTTCACTATCAAGACCACCCATAACTCCAGCAATACCAAAGTATTTATCACCATTTGTTATCATTAAATTATCCTTATTTAATTTTCTTTCTACATTATCAAGAGTTGTATAAACATCTCCATCACTAGCTTTTTTTACCACAATATTTTTTACAACTCGTTCATCAAAAGCATGCATAGGTTGACCAAGTTCTAACATTAAATAATTAGTTAAATCAACAAATAGAGAAATTGAACGCATCCCAACATAAGATAAAAAGATTTGCATTTCAATTGGCGTTTGATTATTTTTTAAATTACGAACTTTAATCCCACAATAACGGCGACATAATTCCGGTTCTAATATTTTAATATCTAAATCACTTAAGTTATTTGGTACTTCTAAAACTGGTAATTCTAGTAATTCATGATTAGTAATACTAGCAATCTCTCTTGCTATTCCATAATGTCCCCATAAATCAGGACGATTAGTAAGAGATTTATTATCAATTTCTACAATAATATCTTTAATTGGATAAAGTTCGGTTAAATCAACACCTAATGGCGTATCACTTGGCAATTCCAAAATCCCACTATGGTCTTCACCAATACCTAATTCATCCCAAGCACACATCATGCCGTTAGATGGATATCCCGCTAATTTTCTAGATGTAATTTTAATACCACTTACCATACCACCAACTTTAACTAAAGCTCCAATTAAACCAACTTTAACATTAGGTGCCCCACAAACAATATCATATTCTTCTTTGCCATCACTAACTTTTAAAAGCGATAATTTTTTACTATCAGGATGACGTTCACAAGAAATGATTTTAGCTGTTACCACATCTTTTAAATCTTCACCCTTAATAGATACACCTTCAACTTCAGCAGTTCGCATCGTAAAAATATCCCATACTTTAACAAAATCAATATCTTCACTATTCTTAATATATTTTTTTAATCGATTACATGAAATTAACATCCAAATTCCTCCTACTCTATTTCAAATTCTTCTAAGAATCTTAAATCACCACTATTTAAATAACGAATATCACTAATCTTATATTTCATCATAGCAAGTCTTGTTAAACCAACGCCAAAAGCAAGACCGGTATAAACATCTGGATCAATACCACTATTTCTTAAAACATTAGGATGAACCATTCCACAACCAATTAATTCAATCCAACCAGTTCCATGACAAGTACTACAACCTTTACCACCACAAATTAAACAACTCATATCCATTTCAAAACTAGGTTCGGTAAATGGGAAAAATCCTGGTCTTAATCGAACTTTAACATCTTGATGAAATACTTCTTTTAAAACTTCTCGCATAACATAAATTAAGTTTTCAACTTTAATATTTTTATCAACAACCATTCCTTCAATTTGAAAGAAAGTGTTTTCATGAGAAGCATCTAAATCTTCATTTCTAAAAACTCTTCCTGGTGAACAAATTCTTAGAGGTACTTCATATTTTTCCATAGCATGTACTTGATCACCACTTGTTTGAGTTCTAAGAAGTAATCCATTATCTAAATAATATGTATCTTGCATATCTCTAGCTGGATGATCTTTAGGAATATTTAAAGCTTCAAAATTATGATAATCATCTTCCATTTCATAACCTTTTAAAACTGTAAATCCCATTCTTTTTAACACATCAGTTATCTCTTTAGCCACAATAGTAACAGGATGTAATGACCCCGTTTCCAAATTAACCGGTAAAGTCTCATCAAAAGATAAATCCACACTACTAGATAAAGAAGTAAACTTATCATTAAATAATTGTTCTAACTCTTTTTTCTTAGCATTTAAAAGAGGTCCATAAATTTTTTTATCTTCACTACTCATATCTTTTAAAGATGATAATAAAGTATTAAATTCACTTTTCTTACCAACATATTTAGCCTTAATATTTAATAGCTCAGCTTCTTTAGTAACCTTACTTATTTCATCTTTAGCCATATCAACTAACTTTGCAATTTTCTCTTCCATTTTAATCCTCCTATCAAAAATAAAAACCCCTAAACTTTGGGACGACTTTTAGCCGCGGTACCACCCAAATTCTAGGAGACTAGCATCTTTCTCGTTTAAAGCACGATTAACTATCAAACTCCAATGTGTGAAATTCATTAATATCTTTTTATAAAACTTTTCTCAGCAAATAAAGTTTCTCTCTTTATAAAGTATATTAACTACTAAAACATCTTCTTCGTTTCTAACATGTATTCTACCATTTAATAGACCATTTTTCAATAAAAAAAATTAAGATGTTACTCTTAATAATTTTCAGCTTTTAATTCCATATAGCTTTGTGGATGTTTACAAACAGGACAAACTTTAGGAGCACTTTTACCAACATAAATATGTCCACAATTACGGCATATCCAAACCTTTTCTTCTCCTCTTTCAAAGACTAAATTATTTTCAATATTACCTACTAATTTTAAATAACGTTCTTCATGATGTTTTTCAATCTCGCCAACACTTTCAAATAAATAAGCAATATCATCAAAACCTTCTTCACGAGCAGTTAGAGCAAAGCTTTTATACATATCTGTCCATTCATAATTTTCACCACTTGCTGCATCTTTTAAATTAGTTAAAGTATCAGGAATATCTCCATCATTTAATAATTTAAACCACATCTTAGCATGTTCTTTTTCATTATTTGCTGTTTCTTCAAAGATACTAGCAATTTGTTCATATCCTTCCTTTTTAGCTTTAGAAGCATAATAAGTATATTTATTTCTTGCTTGACTTTCTCCAGCAAAAGCTGCCATTAAATTACTTTCTGTTTTACTTCCTTTTAATTCCATTATAATAACCTCACTTTCGCTTAATATTATACAATAAAAAAATGGAGATTTCTACTCCATTTGTGATTTTAATAAATTTGTTAAAGTAGCCATCAAATTAGAATCAGTAACTTTAACAATATATGTATCTAATCCTTCAATTTCTTCTTTAAAAATAGCTACATCATTAGATACAACTTCATTATTTCTCATACCCATCATTAGAAAATATTTATTATTTTCATAAACTGCTTCACTTAATACTACATATTGTAAATTATTATCTAAAGTAATAATTGTATTATTCTTAATTCCCATTATATCCTTCTCCATTTAATATATCGTTAAAGCTAATATAATTATTATTATTATTATTATTATTTTCTATAACAGGCTCACTAGTTAAACTTTCTGGAACAGTCTCTAAAACAGGAACAGGTTCTTCCAAAGATTCAACTGGTGAAGGTATTACAGAAGGTTCAAAAGTCTCAGATAGTACTGAAGAATTAGGAGATTCAGGCATTATTGAAGATACTGGTATTTCAGATAATACTGAAGGCTCTAAATTCTGTGGTAATATTTCCGAATCAAGGTTTTCAGATAATACTGAAGGAGCTGGTGGCTCTTGTATTTCTTTTTCTTTAATTGGTAATTCTTCAACATTTACAACTTTATATCTTTCTTCACTAGGAATTACACTACTTCTAGGTGGAAAAACTTTAGTGTCTTCTAAATTTTGATCAGCAGCTTGCAAAATTTTTTCATCTGGCTTAAAAGTAGTATCAATAATATCATCTGTAACCTGTGGTTCTAAAGAAATAGGTTCAACATTTGGTTCAAATGTTTCATTTTTAATTTCTTTAAATAATGGTTCTTCAATAACTGGTTCTTCATTAACAATAGATTTAGGTTCCTCTTTTTCTATTATTTCTTCTTGTAATTCATTATCAATTTCACTATCTATTGGACTGGTTTCATAAACTGGAGTTTCTTCTTTTTCTTCTTCAATTTTAAATTCATCTAAATTAACAAAATCTTTTTTATCTAAAACTGGACTTTCTTCTTCAACCGTTTCATCAGATTTTCCACTAAATAAACCTTCTATCTCTTTATAAATATCATCAGCACTTTTATCATATTTTTGACTATGTTTAATATTATCAACATCTAAAGATAATTGATTTAAAGTAGCTTTATCTTTTTCCATTTTTAAAACATCTTTAGCTTTAGTCTTATTAGATTTAGCTTTCTTTAATTCTTCAATCTCTTCAGCTATTTCTTCTTTTTTCTTTTCTAAAGAAACTAAATCAACAGTTTCTAATTTTTGAGAGTTCATAACTGTTTCTTCTAATTCATTTTGATAATTTTCAAAAACTTTATATACTAAATCCATCTCTTCTTTTTTACGATTATAAGCAGATAATAAATTAGCTTTTTTTCTTGGTGATATACTATCATCTTCTACTAAAACAATTTTCTTATATTCTTCATAATCTTCTTTTAATTTATGATATAAATCTTCAGTATTACTTAATTCTTCAGATATCTTAATAACAATATTTTTATCTATATCAACTACTCTATTTTTAATATTAGTTATTTCATTATTAATTGTTTCTAATTCATGTTCTAAATAACTTATTCGATTTTCAATTATTTTGGAATCTTCTCCTAAATAAGTATTATTATCCATATTATTAGCAAATTCATCTAAAGTAGCTTCAGCTTGTTTTAATAAATTATTTAAATTTTTTTTACTTTCATTCATATAAGGTTTAGCTTTAACAATTGTTACTAATTCTTTAATACTAGCAAGTGATGATGTATAATCTTCTTCATTATACATTTTAATAGCTTCTTTACCAATATATGCTGGATCAGTAATTAAAGTTAAACGATTATTTTCTAAAGCCTCTAATTCACTAGTTAACTCATCAACAATATTTTCATCTTTTTTCTTTAAAAATTCATCAACATAAAAATTAGGAGTAGATAAAGCCTCTAAAGTATCTTCTAAACGAATATTTAAATGTTCCATTTTTTTATCTAACTCACTACGATTATTACCATAATATTCTAATCTTTCTCTTACTTTATCATATTCTTTAGTAAGAATTTCTTTTTTCTTTTCTAATTCACTAACTTCTTTAGTTACTTCTTCAATCATATTTTCATAAAAAGAACTTAGTTCTTTATCTTTAACGACAACTTTTAATTTATCTTGTAAAACATCTAATAAAGCATTAAGTGATTTTAAACGACTTATTACACTTGTTAAAGCTTGGTGATTATCTTCTTCATCAATACTAGCTTTATTAATTAGCTTAAGTGTTTTATCAAGTTCATATTGATATACTTGTTTTTTATTTTCTAAACCAATCTTAATATTTTCATCAATAATTCGGTCATTTTCTTTTAAATATTTATCATCTTTCATTGATTTTTTAATATTTTTTAATTCGGTTTTTTTAGCTTCTATTTCTTTATCAACTTCATTTAATTCTTCTTTAATAGCTTCATAGTTATTTTCACTACCAGCCATTTCAATTAATAAATCAATATATTTTTGTAGTTTCTTTTGCATTTAAAATCAACCTCGCTTTATTCTTTTTACTCGATATTATCATAACAAAAAATAAGGAAGATGTAAAGAAAATGTTCATTAATTTTCTTTAAAGATCGGTTGTCTTAAATGATTATTATTAGTTCTTTCTAAATACATAATAACACATGAATAAATTGGCTTAACAAAGTTAGCTTCTTCAGAATAATCAATAAAAGGATTCCTAATATTTTTCTGTTTCTTTAATTTAGAATATAAACTTCTCTTTTTAGCCATTACAACTTTACCAACATAATATAATTTATATTCTTTAAATTCTCCTAAAATTAAAGAGATAGTAGGTAATTTTTCTTTTTCAATAAAACCCCCAATAAAAAATCTTTCTTCAAGCCAATTTTTTATCTTAATCCAGTTATCACATCTTGTATTAATCAAATATTTACTATTAATTTCTTTAGCAACTATACCTTCTAATTCTAACTTTTTAACTTCTTCATATAACCTAATACCATCATTCATAATATAAAAAACTTTATCAAAAACATTAGATTCTTGATACTTACTTAATAATTCTTTACGTTTAATTAAAGGTTTGTGAATTAAATTACAACCTTCATATAAAAGATCAAAAGCCATAAAAACAACCGGTTCTTTATCACTTAAATAATTAATTTTTTTCTTATCTTTTAAATGAGCCCGAGTCTGTAAGTTTAAAAATGATGGTTTACCATCTTTCATTAAAACAATTTCCCCATCAAAAATAGTATTTTTTTTAACAAGATTTTTAATTTCTTGGAGTTCTGGATATAAATTAGTTATTTCAACAGCATGACGATTATATATCAAAACTTTTTTAGGACTTGCAAAAACAAGAGCCCTGATGCCATCAAATTTAACTTCATATAAATAATTAGGATTATTAAATGGTTTTTTAACTTCATCTAGTAACATTGGTGTCCAACTATGATCATTAAATAAATTCATTTTTTAACCTTCAAACTTTTTTCTAAAGCTTTCATTAAATCATTAACTTGTCTAGTTGGTTTTTTCTTACTAGCTTTAATTGTTTTACCATTTAATTTATCATCAATAGCTTTTTTAATTCTTTCACTATATTCATCTTTATATTTTTCAGGTTCAAATTTCCCCTTTAATGAATCAATTAATTTAACCGCAAGTTCTAATTCTTTAAGATTGGTTTTACCTATCGTAAATTTATCAGGCAATTTTACTTCTTCATCAAAATATAAAGTAGTTAATATAATTCCAAACTCGGTAAATCTTAAAATACAATAATAAAATTTAGTTCCTATTATTGTCTTAGCTAA
Organism: uncultured Bacilli bacterium; assembly: GCA_947626535.1. Lineage (GTDB taxonomy): Bacteria > Bacillota_I > Bacilli_A > RF39 > UBA660 > Ventrenecus. The sequence continues at coordinate 17,070 of CANQSO010000024.1, forward strand.
TGCTACTCGTTTAGTTTTCTTTAAAGCTTCACAAAATAAATAATAAGCTTTAGACTTATGTTCAGTCTCTAATAAATAACTTTTTTCAAAATAACATGGATCAATATCACTTAATAAAACAAAAGACACGACATCTATTTCTTTTTCATTATCTAATTTTAATTTATTTAATTCACTTTTATCAAAAGTTAAATATTCACCCTTTTCAAATTCATAGCCCTTAATAATATCAGTTTCTTTTAAATTTTCTTTACAATAAGGGCAATACTTAAGATAACGAATCCGATTTTCACACTTCTTATGTAATTGATTAAAAGAAGTATCATTATTTTTAATAACCGGATTCATAATCACTGGAATATTTACTAATGCAAAAGAAATATTACTATGAATATTTGGCATAGACTTCACCCTTAGTAATATTCCCTAAAAAAAGTTTATTATTACAAAAAGAAATATCATTTAAAACTATTTTACATTTCTAAAATGAATGGCGAATCTTCTGTTCCTTTTCCATCATTAATATCAATTGGTGAAGAATCCCAACTAAAACCAACATTACCATTTGAAATATCATTTGATTTTATTATTTTTAAATGAGCTTCAGTATTATCATTTACATCTGTAACAGATTCAACTCCTATGATTCTCCATAACTCATTATTAAATGAAATATAATTAGCTGGATTCTCTCCTGCATAAACTAGTTTTCCAAAATTACTTTCATTTATACTTTGATCTATACCATGATTATCACTTATACACTCTGCAGCATTTATTCCAGATTTACCACACTCTACTAACTTGTCTGCTAATGTAGGAACATATTCTTTAAAATATAAGCTACATTTTGTCTTTACTTTTTTTAAACCTTTTACCAATGGGGCCCATTCATTTTCATTCCATACTATACTTGCTCCATTATCGCATTCGGCGTGGTCAAATACTAAATCTTCTGGATTATCTTCAACTGGCATCGTATCTAATTGCTCATCACCTTTATAGAATGCAAAATAAACATCACTATTACCAAAATAATCTACTTTACCATTCATTATAGGAAACTCTGCACTTTCCGTAAAACTTGCAAAAGTTTTATAAAGTAATAATGACACACTTATTAACACAATTACCCCTAAACTTATTAAAATCACTTTTCTTTTTTTCTTACTTTTATCAACATACTTTTCTAGCTTCATAATATCACTCTATTCTTAAGTAATTATAAGACTTTACCCCCCCCCTAAGTCAATAAATTTCTTGCATTTTTTTATTATTTTTGCTATGATGTATACAGATGAAGGAAACTTCATACAATAAAAAAGAGATATATCTAATTATTCTGTGTAATTGGATACTCTCCAAAAATTTTCTGTTTTTGGAAAAAGCCCTTTTAACACAAATGAGTGAAAAGGTGCTTTTTCTTTTTATTCAAGTTTATTTTAAAATTAATATAAATACTAGCAAAAAAACTAATATAAATACCAATATGAACAAAAATTTAATTATATGATAAAAGACATGTTCTCTTTCATTCATATAGTTTCCTCCTCTCCATAATAATTTGATTATATATGGGCGGAGAGCACCTAACACTAATTAGATATATCATTATTATTATAGCAAACATATATATGTTTGTCAAAGTTATAAATTTATTTATTTCTTGTAATATAAATTATTTTAAACATTTAACCTCAGTAATACTTTTTTTAAATTCATTATTCTATTTATTTAGTTAAGCGAAATGGATTATCAATACTTCCATAATTTTCACTAGAATCTTGTTCTATTTTAACATCTGTAGTCAAATAAATAACTGGAAATACTAAGTCATTTGAAGTTACTCCGTTTACTGTTATTATCGAGTAGAAGTATGGGTCACCCCATACAACCCTCTCAGAACTGGACGTGCGCAGTTAACGCATCCAGCTCTTC
>CANQSO010000025.1 GCA_947626535.1 uncultured Bacilli bacterium
ATTAAAGGATTAGGAGGATATCCAACTAGTACTTTAGGTAAAGGCATGTTAATGTTATCAGGGGGAATTGATAGTCCGGTTGCTGGTTTTTTAGCAATGAAAAGAGGAGTTAAATTAGAATGTATTTATTTTGATAGTCCACCTCATACGAGTGTTGAAGCTAAAAATAAAGTAATTACTTTAGCAAATATTATTGGTGAATATCAGGGTCATATTAAAATTCATGTAATTCCTTTTACTAATTTGCAAGAAACTATTTATAAAGAAGTTCCAAGTGAATATATGATAACAATTATGCGAAGAATGATGTATCGAATAAGTGAGCGACTTGCTCATAAAAATCATTGTAAAATTATTATTAATGGTGAAAGTATTGGTCAAGTAGCAAGTCAAACCTTAGATAGTATGAGTGTTATTAATGAAGTTGTTAAAATGCCGGTTATAAGACCAGTCGCGTGTTTTGATAAATTAGAAATTATTGATATTGCTAAAAAAATTAAAACTTATGAAACAAGTATTTTACCATATCAAGATTGTTGTACTATTTTTGTACCAGAGCATCCCGTTATTTATCCAACCTTAGATAAATGTCTAGAATATGAACAAAACTTTGATTATGAATCTTTAATTAATGAAGCCATTAAAAATGAAGTTATTATTAAAGCTCAAGAAAAAAATGACTATAGTGAATATTTATAGTCATTTTAAAATCTTATTAACACTTTCTAAGATTTCTTCTTTAGAATATCTTTTGGTAGAACTATTTAATTCTTCTTCAGCTTCTTTTAATTTTTCTAAAATAAATTTTTCAAATTCTTTTGAATCTTTTTTCATCTATCTCACCTAGATAAATTATATCAAAAATATTTCAAAAAAACAATTATAAGCCACTTATTTTTCTTCAAAACTTTCACAAATAGCAGATTCATCACCAACTGTAATACTACCTAAATGACACTTTTCTTCACTTTTATCATAGAATTTACAATTTTTAACATGACAGCATATTCTTTGATTAAAATATTCGTTTTTCATTTTGCACCTCTATATTAATTTGTATTAAAAATCAAAAAATATACATACTAATAGTGGTGAAGAAAAAATGAGAAAATTAGCTAATAAAAAAGTAAATTTTAATGAAAAACTTTTTGATAATAAATTAGAACATCATAAAGAAGATATAATTAATAAAAATATAACTAGTGAACCAGAATGTTTATGACAAAATTAGACGTTCTAGGTTTTATTCATGATGGACTTTAGGCTTTCTATTTGATAAAATACTTTTGGGAGTGATTAATTTGAAAGTATTAAGTGTAAATGCTGGTAGTTCATCTTTAAAGTTTTCAGCTTATGAAATGCCAGAAGAAAAATTATTAATAAGTGGTTATTTTGAAAGAATAGGTATGGATAAAAGTTTCTATACAATTAAAGTGAATGGGGAAAAAATTAAAAAGGAAGTAGATTTACCTGACCATGAAGTAGCTTTTAAATATTTAGTAGAAGAATTAATAGAACAAAAAATAGTCGAGAGTTTAGATGAAATAAAAGCTATTGGTCATCGTTCTGTTCAAGGTGGAAGTATTTCTTCTAGTGTGGAAGTAAGTGATGAAGTTATTAAAACAATCGAAGATAATGCCCCATTAGCACCTTTACATAATCCGGCTAGTATTGTAGGTATTAAATCTGCTATGAAAGTTGTACCTAATGCTCGTCATGTAGTTATTTTTGATACATCTTTTCATACAACAATTCCAGAAGAAAATTATTTATATCCAGTACCTAGGGAATGGTATACTAAGTGCCGAGTAAGACGTTATGGATTTCATGGAACCAGTTATCGTTATATAACCAGTATCATGCAAGAAAAATTACATAAAGAAGATGTTAATTTAATTATTTGCCATATTGGTAATGGAGCTAGTATCTGTGCAGTTAAAGATGGTAAAAGTATTAATACCTCAATGGGCTTTACGCCTGTATCAGGTTTAATGATGTCTACTCGTTGTGGTGAGATAGACCCATCAATTGTAACTTATATGATTGAAAACGGTATGAGTGCTAAAGAAGTGTCTAATGCCTTAAATAAAGAAAGTGGTTTAATTGCGATTGGTGGATATAGTGATTCAAGAGATATTGAAGAAGGTATTAAAAATGGTAACACTGATTGCATGCTTGCTCAAAAAATGTTAGTTAGAAGAATTGTTAATTACATTACTAATTATTATGTGGAATTACAAGAATGTGATGGTATTGTCTTTACAGCTGGTTTAGGAGAAAATGCTAGAGCAATGCGTGAACAAGTCTTAGAACAACTAGGAATTATGGGTATTAAATTAGATAAAGAAGAAAATAATCAAATTGCAAGTTACTTAGATAAAAATGAAGGTATTATTACTACTAGTGATAGTAAAGTAAGTGCTTATGTTATTCCAACTAATGAAGAAGTAATGATGGCAAGAGATGCTTACTCATTTGTCAAATAGAAAGAATGATTGATATGAAGAGTGATATCAAAAAAATTATTTTAAGAAAAATTAAGCAATATGAAACGATTGTTATCGCTCGTCATATTGGACCTGATCCTGATGCAATCTGTAGTCAAATTGCTTTAAGAGATTTTATCTTAGATAATTATCCTAAAAAGAAAGTTTATGCTGTAGGTAGTGGTGTATCTAAATTTAAAAAATATGGCTTATTAGATAAAGTTGATAATAAATCTTTAAAAAATGTTTTATTAATAACTTTAGATGTTCCTAATTTTTATCGAGTTGATGGAATTGAAGATTTAAAATTTAAAGAAATTATTAAGATTGATCATCATCCTTTTGAAGAAGAATTTGGCATTATTGAATGGATAGATGAAGAAGCCTGTAGTACTTGCCAAATGATTACAAAAATGATTTTAAAAAGTAATTTAAAATTATCTAATAATGTCGCGTCTAATTTATTTTGTGGAATTGTTTCGGATAGTGATCGTTTCTTACTTTCTTATACAACTTTAGAAACCTTCAAAATAGTAACGTGTCTTTTAGAAAGAACTAAAATTCCTTTTCATGAATTATATGCTAAATTATATGAAAGACCAATCGAAGAAATTAGATTTCATGGCTATATTGCTACAAATTTAGATGTTACCCCAAATGGTTTCGCGTCTATTATTATTGATGATGATGTTATAAAAAAATATAATGTTGATGTTTCAACGGCATCTAATATGATTAATGATTTTAATTTTATTAAAGATATTAATGTTTGGTCTTTTGTAACTTATGATGAAAAAAATAAATTATATAAAGTTAATATTAGAAGTAAAGGACCAGTTATTAATGAAATAGCTAGTAAATATCATGGTGGTGGTCATAAATTTGCTAGTGGAGTTAGAACTCCTAATAAAGAAGATATTGATAATTTATTTAAAGATTTAGATTTAGAATGTCAAAAATATAATGAAATGAAGCAAGAACAATAAGAATGTCAACAATACGCATTTATAAGTGCGTATTTTCTTTTTCTAGTGTATAATTTTAGTAGGTGATATCCTTGACAAATTTACTTGTTAAAAATATTTTAAAAACTTTAGAAAAAAATGGTTTTGAAGCATATTTAGTTGGTGGAGCAGTAAGAGATTATTTACTTAACCGCAAAACTAATGATTTTGATATAGCTACTAATGCTTTACCAAGTGATTTAGTAAAAATATTTGGTTCGCCTTTAAAACAAATTGAGTATGGTTCATATAACTTACAACAAAAAGGATTAAATATTGATATCACAACTTATCGGGTAGAACATAATTATAATAATCGTCATCCTAAAATATCTTATAGTCAAAATTTACTTATTGATGCCAAAAGAAGAGACTTTACCATTAATGCTATTTATCTTAGTAAAAATAATAGTAAGATTGATCCTTATAATGGTATTGAAGACATAAAAAAGAAAAAGATTGTTTGTATTGGTAATCCTTTAGAAAAATTAGTAGAAGATCCTTTAAGAATATTAAGAGCTATTAGATTTGCAAGTGTTTTAAATTTTAAGATTGATGAGGATTTAAGTAAAGCTATTTTTTTAAAAAAAGAAGAAGTCTTAACTTTAAGTAAAGAACGAATTAAAAAAGAATTAGATGCTATCTTTTTAGCTAATGGTTTTGCCTTATTAAAACATTATGAATTAGATAAATTATTAGATTTAAATTTTGATAATTTAGTCTATGTTTCAGATTTAGCAGGTTTATGGGCTCAAGTAAAAACAAATACTAATTATCCTTTAGAAAAAGAAGTAAAAAATAATATAAAAATTATTACCAATATTATAAATTGTGGTACAATAAATGCGTACGACATTTATGAAAATGGTTTATATTTAATTTATGTTTGCAGTTCAATTTTAAAAATAAGTAAAAAAGAAATTGATAATATGTATCATAAAATGACGATTAAATCTTCTAAAGATTTAAAAATAAATGGTAAAATGGTTCATCAAATAACTAATTGTGAAGAAAAAGATATTAAGAATATTTTAAAAGAAGTCACTGAATTAATATTAAATAATAAATTAAAAAATAATCGTAAACAAATTATTAAATATTTAGAAAGAAGGAAATTCTATGCCAATACTAGAGATCTTAAGTGAAAAACGTTTTTCAGTTTCCAGTCATTTGATTAAAGTGGCTATTTCTCTAAATCTTTCTTTAAATGAATTTTTATTATTAATGTATTTTGAAGACGCAACTGATAAAACTTTTGATGTTGCTAAAATTACGACTATTTTATCATTAGATGAAAAAAGTATCTTAAGTGCTTTTAATAAATTATTAAACTTAAATTTAATTAAAATGGAAACTAGTAAAGATAATTCTAATCGTCATTGTGAAATTATTAGTTTAGTGCCTATGTATAAATCTTTAGTAGAACAAAAAAATGATGAAGAAAAAAAGAAAACTAAAGAAAATATATTTGAAGTTTTAGAAAAAGAATTAGGTAGAAGTATTAGTCCAATGGAATATGAAATAATTAATGCTTGGTTAGAAAAAGGAACTAGTGAAGAAATGATTTTAGGGGCTGTTAAAGAAGCCGTTTATAATGGAGTAAGTAGTTTAAGATATATTGAAAAGATAATTTATGAATGGAATAAAAAAGGTTATAAAAATATGGTTGATGTTAAGAAAGGATTAGAAAGTCGAACTAAGAAAAGTGATCAAGTATTGTTCGATTATAATTGGTTAGATGAAGAATAAAGTAGAAGCTATTTTAAATTATTTAGATTTATTATACGATAATCCTAAGTGTGAACTAGATTATAATAAGGATTACGAACTATTAATGGCAACAGTTTTATCTGCTCAATGTACGGATAAAAGAGTTAATATGGTTACTAAAGAGTTATGGAAAAATTATGATATTTATTCACTTAGTAAAGCTAAAAATAAAGACATTGAAAAAATTATTAGACCAGTAGGAAGTTTTACTAAAAAGGCTAGTTATCTAATTGAAATAGCTAAAAGTTTAGTTCTTAATTATAATGGAGAAGTGCCAAATAACAGGGAATATTTAGAAAGTTTACCAGGTGTGGGCAGAAAAACTTGTAATGTTGTTTTAGCTAACCTATATGATGTTCCTGCTATTGCGGTAGATACACATGTTAAAAGAGTAAGTATAAGACTTGGACTAGCATATTCTAATGATGATGTTTTAACTATTGAAAAAAAATTAATGAAAAAAATTCCTAAAGAGCGTTGGAGTAAATTTCATCATCAAATGGTTTTATTTGGCCGTTATAAATGTATGGCTAAGAAACCTTTATGTGAAAATTGTAAATTAAAAGAATATTGTAAATATTATAGGAGTACGACAAAATGATTTGGAATCCTTGGCATGGTTGTCATAAAAAAAGTGCAGGTTGCTTAAATTGCTATATGTTTAGAAGAGATAGTTTGTATGATAAAGATAGCAATATTATTAGTAAAACTAAAGATTTTGATTTAGCAATTAGAAAAAATAAAAAAGGGGAATATAAAATACCTAGTAATGAAATTGTTTATACTTGTATGACTTCGGACTTTTTTATTCCGGAAGCTGATTTGTGGCGAGATTTAATTTGGCAAATGATTAAAGAAAGAAGTGACGTAACTTTTTATATCATTACTAAAAGAATTGAAAGAATGAGTAAGTGTTTACCAAGTGATTGGCAAGATGGCTATGACAATGTTGTTATATGTGCGACTGTAGAAAATGAGGAAATGGCAAATGAAAGGTTACCAATATTACTTAATTTACCAATCAAACACCGGGAAGTAATAATGGAACCAATGTTAAGTAGGATTGATATCAAAAATTTTTTACAAACTGGTTTAATTGAAAAAGTTACTTGTGGTGGTGAATCAGGAGAGAATGCAAGAGAGTGTCATTATGAATGGATTTTAAAAGTAAGAGAAGATTGTTTAAATAATAAAGTATCATTTTATTTTAAACAAACAGGAGCTAATTTTATTAAAGAACATAAAAGATATAAAATAGCTAGAAGTAAACAATTAACTCAAGCTAATAAAGCAAATATTAATTTAGAATTTTAGGTGATGGTTTATGGAAAAGTATCAAGAAATAGAGCGAAGTATAATAAAAAAATATCGTAAAGATATTTGGACTAAAGTTATTAAAGCGATTAAAGATTATGAATTAATAAAAGATAATGACCATATTATGGCTTGTATAAGTGGGGGAAAAGATTCTTTTTTAATGGCGAAGTGTTTGCAAGAATTAAAAAAACATGGCAAGATTAATTTTGAAGTTTCTTTTGTGGTTATGAATCCTGGTTATAATGAAGAAAATTTAGAATTAATTAAAGCTAATGCTAAGATTTTAAATGTTCCTATTGAAATTTTTAATACCGATATTTTTGATGTTGCTTATAACGTTCCTTCAAAAAGTCCTTGTTATTTGTGTGCAAGAATGAGAAGAGGACATTTATATAATAAAGCCCAAGAATTAGGCTGTAATAAAATTGCTTTAGGTCATCATTTTGATGATGTTATTGAAACAACTTTACTTTCCATGTTTTATGGTTCAGAAGTTAAAACGATGATGCCTAAATTGCATAGTGATAATTTTAAGGGGTTAGAACTTATTAGACCATTATATTTAGTTAAAGAAGCATCTATTATTAGCTGGGCAAATTATAATGAATTAAAATTTTTAAATTGTGCATGTCGTTTTACCGAAAAATCTGCAATTAATGAAAGTAATAGTAAAAGATTAGAAATGAAAATATTAATTAATAATTTAAGAAAAATGAATCCTGATATCGATTATAATATTTTTAAAGCTTTAGATAATATCAATTTAAATTGTATTTTAGGTTATAAAAAAGATGGCAATTATACAAGTTTTTTAGATAATTATGACAAATAAAATAATTATTCCTTTGAAAAATATGCAATCTAGTATCAATATTCCTTTGAAAAATCTGCATTTTGGCTTAAAATAGGCAAAAATGGATGATTTAGATTTTGAGTTATTATATTAATAATAAAATGAGATATGTGAGGTGCGTTTAGTGAATGTAAAGCATTTAAGTGTAAGTATTGATGAAAATGAAATAATTAAAGATGTTAGCTTTAATTTAAATAATTCTGATAAAGTAGGTTTAGTTGGAGTAAATGGAAGTGGAAAATCAACATTACTAAAAGCTCTTGCTAAAGAAATTACTATTGATAATGGAAATATTAATTACTTAGAAGAGTCAATAGGTTATTTAAGACAAGAAATTCCTCATACATATGATAATCTAACTATAGTTAATTATTTAAAACAAAGTACTGGTATTAATAAATTAGAATTAAAATTAAAACAATTAGAAGAAAATTTAAATGAACAAAATATGGATGAATATGGAGAAATTTTAAATCAATTCTTAGCAATTGATGGATATAATTTCAATGAAAATTTAACCTATATTTTAAATGGATTATGTTTTTCTAAAAGTATTGATATGCCAATTAAAAAATTATCTGGTGGCGAGAAAATAAAAATTTTGCTTGCTAGTTTATTATTAGCTAATAATGATATTCTGTTACTAGATGAACCAACAAATAATTTAGATAAAGAAGCTGTAGAATGGTTAGAAAATTATTTAAAAAAATCTAATAAAAAAATGATTATTGTATCTCATGATGAAATATTTTTAGATTCAATAGTAAATAAAATATATGAATTAAAAAATGGTATTATGGAAATTTATTCGATGACATATAAAACTTATCTATATGAAAAAGAACAAAAATATCAAAGAGAATTAGAAGAATATGAAAAAAAATTAGAAGAAAAAGAAAGAATTAAAAAACAAATTCAAAAAGCAAAAGAATGGGCTAATAAAGGAGTTAATAAAAAATCTTATAATGATAATGATAAACTTGCTAATAATTATGCAAAAGAAAGAACTAATACTTCTAATATATCTAAATTAACTCGTTCATTAGAAAATTTAAATATTCCTAAATTTGAAACCAAAAAAGATATTAATTTTTTCTTAGATTATGATTATGGAAAAGGAAAACAAGATATTATTATTGATAATTTAGTTTGTGGTTATAATGATTTTCAAACGCCATTATTAAATTTAGAAATTCCATTTGGAGCAAGGCTTTTAATTTCTGGAAAAAATGGTTCTGGAAAAACGACATTTGTTAAAACAATATTAAAAGAGTTACAACCAATTAAAGGAAATATTTATATTGGCCATGATGCTAAAATTGGTTATATATCACAAGATACTTTAGATAAACAATTAGATTGTACTATTTTAGAATATTTAAAAAATAATAATGATGATCTTGATTTATCTTTAATCTTTATTTTATTAGATAAATTTCATATACCTTATGAAGATAAAGATAAATTATATAAAAATCTATCGCCAGGAGAAAGAACTAAAGTAAATCTAGTTAATCTTGCTCTTCAAAAAACTAATGTTCTTATATTAGATGAGGTTACTAATCATTTAGATAAAGAAGCATTAGATTTAATCTATGCACTTGTTTCTTCTTATTTAGGAACAATAATTAGTATATCTCATAATCGAAAATATAATGAAATATTAAAACCGGATTTAATACTTAATATGGATACTGGAGAATGTAAAATAACAAATATATAAAAGATTGAACCTTGTTTCTAAAATGAGGTTCAATTTTCTCTTTTGTTAATCGTTAAATTTTAAAAACTTATTCTTTTTTAATCCTTTTTAATTTTATAGTAAATGCTGTTAATATTAAAATGATAAATATTAATAATATGACTGGTAAATAATAATAGATCTGTAAAGCAAGACTATAATGAATACCAAAGAATATGGAAACACCAAAGACAAATAATAATATTAGACTAAACCAAATATTTTGTTTTTTCTTTGGTAGTTTTTCTTTGATTGAATTCATGCTAATACTTAAAACCATAAATAAATCAAATAAAGTTGCGATCGCAAAAATATTTTCTACTTTTTCAATAAAATTTAAAATTTTAATTACTTTTAAAATCATATATTCAGGATAACGATAGATATTAATTAAATCTGGACCTAAAATGCCAATAATTAAGATACCCATAATAATAATTGTTAAGTTAGCAAGAAAATAATATTTTGGTAAATTATTATCAGTATTAGGAATTAAAATCATAAATATTAAAGGAGCTGTACTATAAGCCATATAATACAGTGATGCTTGAATTATGTGAGGTATATCGGTTGTCATAACTGGTAAGAAATGTTCGGTTTTAACGTATCCTGTTAATGTTATTAAAGCAATTATAACCATAAATAAAGATATATACATTAAGATTGTCCCAACTCTACCAATTGTGGTAAAACTTTTTTGACATATTCTAAAAACTAATAATAAAGCTGGTAATAAAATAAACCAATGAGGTGATTGAACTAAAAAGAAATTAGATGCTAAAGTTTGAAAAATAAATAATATTTCAATCGCAACAATTGTAGAAAAAATACCAATTAAAATTTTTAAAGGAATATGACCTTCTTCTTTTAAAAAATTAACAGTTTGATATTTCTTTTTAATTTTAGCAATATAGGTTACTAATAACATTGATAATAAATTACCAATAATAAAACTTATCCAAGCATCTTTACCAGCAATGTTAAACAAAAACGAAAAGCCAAAGCCAATAAAAAATACTCTTGTTAAAAAATATACATAAGAAAAAGTCATTCTTTTTGTCATTCTGTATCCACCCCAAATATTATTCCATTTTTATCTAATAAAACATTTACTTTACTATTAACATTTAATGTATACCATTTTGGTAAAGGCTGTTTTGTTTTAATATAATAATTATTTTGAATTGCTAGAACATCCGTTTTTAAACTTTTAAAATAATTAGTTGTTTTAGTAATGTCTTCTTCTAAAATATGTGCAAAATTATCTTCTAGTTCATTATATATTTTGGCATCTTTAAAATTATTCTCACATTCATCATCTAATATATCCGCTTTAAATGTTGAATTAATATTAATAGATTTATCATCAACTTCTATTTTAGTATCATCATTATGATATAAACTAATTGTTAATTTTTTTTCTTCATTATCTTTGCAAGGAAGACTGACATAATAATTAGTACTTAAATTATTTAAAAGCTGTAAGGTAGCTGATTCTTTAGGTGTTAAAATTTGAACCATATTGTATTTTTCAAAAACCGCAAGACCATCAATTTTAACTCTTTTTTCATCACTTAAAGTTACGACATTTAAATAAGCATCTTTATAATTACTAAATAAATATCCTAAGAATTTTTCAAAATTAATATTAGCTGAAATACTTTCTTTATAATTATTATAATCAATTAATCCTTCAATCGCGGTTGATATGACTGGTGAATCTTCGGTAGTAGATGAAAGGATTTCTTTAGGACTATTTCCTTTAGATACGACTGGATAAAAAACATTTCTTGTATTTGGGTCTCTTATTAAATAATCAACGATACTTTCCAAATGATTTTTAGCAATATCTTCACTAAAGATAACGGTTTTTAAATGAGCTAAATAAGCATCTTTATTTAAGCTAAATAAAGCTTTTTGATAAGCCATTGAAAATGTTTTATCTTTACCTTCAACTAAATAACTTTTATTGGAGCCACCCCCATCTTTTTCAGAACTACTTTTTTGACTATTTAAGACTTCAAAATTAACAACATATTCATCATTTTGATAATCTACTCCTAATCCAACAATGATTGCTCTTGAATTTAATTCTTGATAATCATAACAACCTGTTAAAGTTAAGATTATGATTAGTAAAAAAATTATTTTTTTCATAACTTGCTCCTTTGTTTAGTTAAATTTTTATGAGTTAACATTGGACTACGTTTTTCATCTTTATTAATTTTGGTTTTAAATAAATACTTATGTAAATAATTTTTTTCATATGGGGAGATAGGGAAGAAATAAGGTTTTCCTAAAGATGTTATTTCAGTAACGTAAATCAAAAAATAAACAAAAGCAATAACTATACCATATAAACCAAATAAAGTTGCTAAGATAAGAAATAGAAAACGCCACTGCCTAATTGCATTAGTAACTTCTTGGTCAGTAAAAATTAAACTAGTTATAAAAGTAAAAGAAATGATAATTATCATTATAGGTGAGACAATTCCTGCTGAAACAGCAGCTTCTCCAATAATTAAGGCCCCAAGTATTGAGATAGCACTTCCATAAGAATTAGGAAACCGATAATCACTTTCTCTTAATATCTCACATACCACGAGCATTATTAAAGCTTCAACAATGGTTGGAAAGGGAACCTCACTTCTTTGCATGGCAAAATTTACGAGTAATGATGTAGGAATAGTTTCAGGATTAAAATTTAATAAAGCAATGTATATTCCTGGAACCATCATCGTAAAGAAAAAACAAGCAAATCTTAAAATTTTTAAAAAATTAATATTTTTAGGAATACTATAATTATCAGATGGAGGATTAATAAAATCACCAAAAAAGGAAGGAAGAATTAAAGCAAAAGGAGAAGTATCAACTAAGATAACAATCTTTCCTTCTAAAAGCGCTGTAGCTACTAAATCAGGTCGTTCAGTTTTATAAACAGTTGGTAAATTAGAATTACTTTCTAAATGAAAATATTGAGCAAGTGATCCAGAATCCGTAATGCCATCAATATCAATACTATCAATTACTTTCATAACTTCTTTAATATTTTCATTTTCAGCAATATCATCAAAATATAAAATATTTAACATGGTACTAGTTTTTCTACCAATTACTTTATTAACAGATTTTAAAGTATGACTTTTAATTCTTCTTTTAACTAAACCTAAATTAATTTGAATATTTTCTGTAAAAGCATCTTTAGGTCCATTTATCGCTTGTTCCGTAGTAGGTTCTGATACACTTCGGTTTATATCTGCTTTAGTTTCTAGAGCTAAAACTTCTTTACCATAAACAACAATTGTAAAACCATTAGTAATATAAAATTCGATTTGGTCTAACTCTTTTATAATAATGGTATGAGGAGAAGGAATTAAACTTTTAATATCTTTTAATCTTCTTTGTTTTAAACCTGTAAGTAAAGATAAATTTTTTAAAATATAATCATTTACTTTATCTGAACCAGTAACACTTTCTAAATAAACAACATATACCGTTTTTAAAGGTGATAGTTTAACTTCTTTAATTATTAAATCAACATTTTCATTAAATTCTTCTTTTATTCTTTTAATTATTTTATTTTCCATAAAGTAATTCACCAGTTATAGTATGAAACGATTAATTATTTTTTAAACTTAAAATAAAAAAAGATTGTATTAAAACTTAAAATTTGTTAGTATTTTTTTAGAAAAAAGGTGTCATTATGGAATTAGAAATAATAGATATTGATGATTTAGGAAGAGGACTAGCTAGGATTGATGGTAAAGTTTGTTTTATAAATAAAGCGTTACCTAATGAAATAGTTAAAGTAAAAGTTACAATTAATAATAAAACTTATTTAGAAGGTAAAGTATTAGATGTTATTAAAAAAAATAAAGAAAGAAAATCTTCTTTTTGTCCATATTCTAAGGAATGTGATGGATGTTCTTTTGATATAACTAGTTATCAATATAGTATTTATCTAAAAGAACAGGCTATTATTAAAATGTTTTTACATGATGATATTCCTTTAAAAGATTTTAAAATAGTTCCTAATAATGAAAATTTAGGGTTTAGAAATAAAATTAGTTTAAAAGTAATGGATAATAAGTTAGGATATTATGAAGAAAATACTCATAGTTTTGTAGAAATAAAAAATTGTCCTATAGCTAAAGAGTGTATTAATAAAGTAATAAATGATTTTAGTTTATTTGCTTTTAAAAGTGGTAATTTAACTATTAGATGTAATGATAATGATGAAATAATTTTAATAATTAATAGTAATGATAAAGTAAGTATTGATAAAAAATTATTTAATCATCATAAAATTGCTGGAATTATTCTTAATGATCAAGTTATATATCAAGATTCATTTTTTTATGAAAGAAGAAATGGCTTACTTTATAAAGTTAGTTATGATGCTTTTTTCCAAATTAATAAATTTATAAGCGAGAAAATTGCTAGTGATTTATTAGAAAAGATTGATAAAGATGATGTTATTTTAGATTTATATTGTGGAGTTGGTTATTTTAGTTTAAAGATGGCTTTAAGAGCTAGGGAAGTAATTGGTATTGAAGTAGTTAAAAATGCGGTTTTAGATGCTTTGAAAAATAAAGAATTAAATCATATAAAAAACGTTAATTTTTTACTTGGTAAAGTAGAAGATAAAATAGATAAAATACTTCAAAAATTTACAAAAGTTTTAGTAGATCCACCAAGAAATGGTCTAGATAAAAAAACAATTAAATTTTTACTTAATAAGAAAATACCAACCATTATATATATATCTTGTAATCCTAAAACTTTAAAAAGAGATATTAATAAATTAAAAGATAAATATGAAATTATTTATTCTAAAGGCTATGATATGTTTTCTTATACTAAACATGTTGAATGTATGTTTATCTTAAAACTTAGATGTGGTACAATATAATTGTTTTAAGAGGTGGCAAATGATTATAAAAGTTGATAATATTGAAGACTGTCAAATATGTGATAATTTTTTAACTTTATTAATTCAAGATGAAAGAACTTATAATAATACAATTGAAGAAGGTTTTGTTGTTAAAGATTATTTTATAAATATGATTAAAAAAGATACTATTTTATTACTATATAAAAATAAAGAAATTCCCCAAGGTTATGTTTTTGCTAAAAAATGGGAAGATGGTTATTTAATAAATGGTCTATATGTTGATGTTAATTTTCGTAATCAAGGTATTGCTACTAAATTAATGAAAGAAATCATAAAACAATTAAAAGATAATTTAATTTATTTAGTTGTTTTAAAAGCAAATGAAAAAGCTTTTAATTTATATCAAAAATTAGGTTTTGTAGTTATTAGCGATGCAAATAATAAATTATTAATGAGATATCAAAAGAGGGATGAAGATGAATAAAAAAATAATGATTATTGTTTTAAGTTTATTTGGCTGTTTATTTATAGTAGCAACGGTGTTATTTATTAGTAATAAAAATGAAGAAAATTCTGGAATTATAGAAGAGCCAAAAGAAATTATTGAACCTCAAAATAGTAATCAATATGTTAAAATTGATGATGCTAATTTAAGTTCTACCAAGGCTGATGTGCATACTTTAATTAAATATTCTTTAGGTTTATATGCTAAAGCAGTAGATAATTATGAAATAGAAGGAGATATTTTAGTTAATTATGGAAAAATTAGTAAATTAACAGCTAAAGATAATATTCCAATAAATGATTTAGAAACTAATAGTGAAGAATTTTTAAATGCTAGTATTGTAAGATATTCTTATGATGAATTAGTTATTAAAAAAGATAATGATTTTTATAAATTTTATCGAATAGGTGATTAGGTTGCAAAAAGAATTATTAATACCTGTAGGTAATTTTGAATGTTTAAAGTATGCCGTATTTAATGGTTGTGATGCCATTTATTTAGCTGGTAAACAATATGGAGCTAGAGCTTATGCTGGTAATTTTACTTTAGAAGAATTAAAGATGGCTATTTCCTTTTGTCATTTATATGATGTTAAAGTATATGTTGCTTTAAATATTATGATTTTTGAAAGAGAATTAAAAAATGTTATTTCTTATGTTGATTATTTAGTTTCTATAAATGTTGATGCTTTAATTGTATCTGATCTTGGTTTAATATCTTATCTTAATGAATTATATCCTAATTTAGAAATTCATGCTTCTACCCAAGCTCATACTTTTAATATCAACCAAATTAAATTTTTAAAAAATTTAGGTGTTAAAAGGGTAGTAGTTGATAGAGAGTTATCACTTCAAAAAATAAATGAACTAGCAAATATTATTGATATTGAAGTTTTTATTCATGGGGCTTTATGTGTTAGTTATTCAGGGAATTGTTTAATGAGTTATATGATAAATAAAAGAAGTGGTAATCGAGGTTCTTGTGCTCAAGTATGTCGTTTGCCTTATAAATTAGAACATAATAATAAAGTATTAGATTTAAAAGAAAAATATTTATTATCAACTAAAGAATTAAATACATCTAATCATATTGAAGAACTTTTAAAAAGTAATATAAAAAGTTTTAAAGTTGAAGGGAGAATGAAAAGCCCTAGTTATGTTGGTTTTATAACAAAGTTTTATCGGAATTTAATTGATAACTATGAGAAAAATAAAGAATCTTTAGTTAGTGATGAAGAATTAGAAAAATTAAAAGTTATTTTTAATCGAGAATTTACAGATGGCTATTTATTTAATAATGAAAGTATTTATAATATGAAAACTCCTAATCATCAAGGTATTTTAATTGGTAAAGTTATTTCTTATAATAATAAAAAGATTAAGATCAAATTATCTAAACCATTAAGTCAAGAAGATGGTATTAGATTTACTAGTATAGATAAAGGAATGATTATTAATTATTTATATGATAAGAATAAAAAATTGATTAGAGAAGCTAGTAAAGATGATATTGTCTATGTTGATAATAAAATAAATTTAAAAGAGTTAAGTTATGTTAGAAAAACAATTGACCATAAATTAGAATTAGAATTAAAAAAATTACCTGTCAAAAAAATTCCAATTAATGTAAACTTAGATATTTCTTTAAATAATTTTAAATTATATGTAACGGATGGTAAGAATGAAATTATAGTCGAAGATAATATTGCTTTACATGCTAAAAAAGTTGTAACTTCAAAAGAAGAAATATTAAAACAAATTAATAAAACGGGTAATACCCCTTTTACAATAAATAATCTTAAAATTAATTTAGAATCTAATTTATTTATACCTTTAAGTAAAATAAATGAAATAAGAAGAAAAGCCTTAGAAATGTTAGAAAGGAAAAGAAGTACATGATAAGTGTATTAGTTAGAAATGAAGAACAATATAATATTGTAAAAGATTATGAGTTAGATTGTATTTATACTGATAATCTTTTATTAGCTAGAAAATATGATTTGTTTTATGAAACACCACGAGTTTATGAAGAGTTAGATAATTTACCTAATAAATTATTAATTAATGATACAGGAATTTTAATTTTAGATAATAAAGAGATTGTTACTAATTATTCATTTAATGTAGCAAATAGTAAAACAATCAAATTATTAGAAAAATACCATGTTAAAAAAATAACTTTATCTATCGAAGTTACCTTAGAAGAATTAAAATTTATGAACTTTGAATCTTATCCTGTCGAAGTAATTATCTATGGCAAAATTGTTAATATGTTTTTAAAAAGTCATCCTTTAATAAAAGATAATAATTTTAAATTAATTAATTCTAACCATAAATTTGATTCAAGAGTAGATAGTAATGAACATGTTTCAATATTTAATTATGAACCAATTAATTTAATAGATAAAGTAGATGAATACCAAAAGTTAGGCATTAAATATTTTAGATTAGATTTTTTAGATGAGAGTAGTGAAGATATTAAAAATATCTTAGATAAATTAAAAAACAAATAAGTTAATTTTATTTGTTCCTAGTTAAATTATTTTTATAATGTTTTTTTAATTCAAGTACAGCATCTTCATTAAGGCCAGTAAAAGCTGTTATTTCGTCAATTGGTTTATTAGCTTGTAGCATATTTACAGCAACATAATTTAAGCTATCTTCTCTACCACATTCTTTACCAATTTTTATACCACGTTCTTCCCCAATTTTTATACCACGCTCTTCCCCAATTGCCTGATTTTTTCGAGCTTCCCATTCTTCTCTTGCAAAATCTTTTCTAGTTTCTTCATTATTTAAAAATTCCTTTAGACATTCAGTTATGCTCATTAATATATCATCTCCTTTACTTATTTTTTTCATTTCTTTTATACTTTTGGCATTAAATAGTCTAAAATATTTATTTAATTTAT
>CANQSO010000026.1 GCA_947626535.1 uncultured Bacilli bacterium
TTTTTTTCAATGAATCTAAAAGCATTAACATTATGTTGTTTAAAAGGAATGTTTGAAGATAAATAATAATTTTCTTTAGATACTTCATTTTCATAATTGATATTATCTTCAAATTCTTGATAAACATTTTTCAATCTATCTTTTTTTAAATTGAAGATATAATGCCAATGATTATCTTTACAAATATCAATCATTGTAGTAGTAGCATATAAAGCATCACCAGTAACAATAAATTTTAATTTAGGATAATTATCTTTAATTCTTTTTTGCATTCTTTTAAAAGCATTAATTTCACAATCTTGTTTATCATTTTCGTTATTAAAGTTATTATTTTCAATCCACTCAGAATCAATACTAATAAGCATATTACCAAAAACAACTTTAGCTTCCAAAACATATTTATAATACTTAGTTTTACCATCTCTAGTTCTAGTTAAACAGTTGCCATTTAAGTTATAGTCTAAAGCAGTTAAACCAGTTGCATCAACAATTAATTGAATGCAACCATTATAACGAAAGCGGTCAAACATTTTACTTCTAAGTAAAGCTTTAAACATATATTTTCTAATATCATCAATTTCGTTATAGTCTAATTGTTCAATAACATCTTGAATTGTTTGCCAATCAGGAATTTCTTTTAATTCTTGATTACAAATTTTAGATAAATTTTTAATAGCTTCTTCAGTATTAAATTCATCATTTATACCTGCCATAGTAGTAATACCACATAGTAAAGCAAATAATTTAGTCATAATTATTGTACGCATTTTATATGTAATATAACTTTTATGTCTCTTATCAGTAAGTTTAGAAAACAAAGACATTAAATTTGGAAAATATTTAGCAATTATTTTTCTCAATTCATTTAATAAATTTTTATCGTTTAATAATTGTCTTCGTTGTTCTCTATCTAAACCAGGAGATTTAGTAAACTTTTTTTCCAGATTTAATTTTTATAGTTTTATCTTTATATTTCTTTTGCAAATATCTTTCTTTTTTTCTTCTTTCAGTTCTTCCCAAATTTTGACTTTCTTCCATTTCTTTAATTAATTCTTCACTCATAATACAACCACCTTATTATGCACATATTATATCAAAATTCTTTGCGAAGAAATTTATTTTAATTTTTACTCTTTTTGGCTGAAATAAGATAAAATAATTGCAATTATATTAATATTTTGCTAATATAAATAATGTTTTTAGGGGGATATATGAAGACAGTTGAAAAAGAATTTGTTAATCATTTAAATAATATTTTACAAAATCAACAAATAAGTATTCAAAATAAATATTTTGTTAATCGGGTTGTTGATATTTTTAATAGTTTAAATATGAGAAGTATTAATCTTATTAATTTAAAAGATTATAGTATATTGTTAGATCATTTTAATTATGAAGGATATAATCGAGGATTATTAATAATTAAAGTTTTGATTAATAATTTTAAAATTATTGATAGTAAACCTTATTCGATGATTGACTTTATGAAATATAAAAATATTTATGAGAAAAGAGATATTTCATTTGAACAATTTATATTAGATGTTAAATATTTAATTAATAGTGATGATGTTGAATTAAATAGTTATCATTATGATATTTTTAAGATGCTGCAAAATGAAGAAAAAAGTCGTTTAATTAAAGTTAAGAAAGCTAGAGAAATTAAATTAGCTTATGATAATTTAGATATAGATTCGATTATTAATTATTTTGAATCTATTGGTTTAAATAAAAAAGATATTGAAGGTGTTAGAATTTATTTAAATAGTTTAAAAGTAAAATGTAAAGAACCGAGTAGTATTGCAATGGATTTAAAAGTTAATCCTATTAAATTAGGATATACTAAAAAAGAAATTAAAGAGATGGAAAATGAGTTAAATAATATTTTAAAAGAAATAGATGAAAAGAATATTAAAATAACTTATCAAGAATATTTACATTTTTTAAAATATGTTTTTATTTTAGAAGATGAACATAAAGCTTGTGATGCTGATATTAATCGTTTATATGATGCTTTGATAATTGATAAAAGTATATATCCATTTTTAATTCTTAAAGCTAAATCTTTATTGCAAACTAATAAAGCAATAGATATTCAAAATGCTTTACAAGATATAAATGATGTTGAAAGTATTATAAAAGTATGTGATCAAAAAGATCGAGAAGATTTTGAAACATTATTGAAAGATATGTATGAAAATTTATATTGTTTAGATTCTTATAATCATAATTATGAAAGAACTTTAAAATTTTAATAATTGAGGTTGGGATTATTTTAGTATATAATAAAGATAATAGAAAGAGGTAATTGAATGAAGAATAAAATAAAAATTATAGTTGCTCTTTTTATTGCTTTTTCATTTTTATTAGTAAAAAATATTAAAGCTGTTGAAGTAACTGATATTGTTTTATTAAATTATAATGATATTATTAAAATTGATAATGATGAAGAATTAAATAATGGAAGAATAGATGATCCATTTCCTAATGGTTTTAAAAGTCCTAAAAAAGATGATAATTTTACTTGTCAGACTATTTTAATTAAAGCTAATGGGGAATCTACTGAATTTAAAAAAATATTAGATGGTTTTTTTGGAATTATGCAGTTTTTAGCGCCTTCGATAGCAATTGTACTAACGGTTATTGATTATATAAAATCGCTTACAAATGGTGATACTAAAAAAGCTAATAAAAGAACTGTTATTCGAATTGCTATAGCTGTTTTGATTGTTTTTTTACCATCATTATTAGATTTATTATTCCATTTATTTGGTTTATATGATATATCATCTTGTGGTATAGGGAGGTAATGATTTATGAAAAAAAATATTTTAACTGGAGATCGTCCAACTGGTAAATTACATATTGGTCATTATGTTGGAACTTTGGCTAGTCGTTTAAAATTACAAGAAAAAGGAAATTATGATGACTTTTTTATTATGATTGCTGATGCTCAAGCTTTAACTGATAATGCTGATAATCCTAAAAAGATTAGAGAAAATATTTTAAATGTTGCTATAGATTATTTATCAGTTGGAATCGATCCAAATAAAGTTCATATATTTATTCAATCAGAAATTAGTGAATTAACAGAACTTACTTTTTATTATTCTAATTTAGTTACAGTGTCAAGATTGGGTCGTAATCCCACAGTTAAACAAGAAATTAAATCTAAAGGTTTTGCTGAAAGTATTCCAGTTGGATTTTTTACATATCCGATTAGTCAAGCTGCTGATATTACAGCTTTTAAAGCAAGTATTGTTCCCGTTGGTGATGATCAATTACCAATGATTGAACAAACTAGAGAAATTGTTAGATCTTTTAATCGAATTTATGGTGATGTTTTAGTAGAACCTAAAGAATTATTACCGGAGAATGAAGTATGTATGAGACTTCCAGGAACTGATGGTAATGCTAAAATGAGTAAAAGTTTAGGAAACTGTATTTATTTAAGTGATAGTTATGAAGAATTAAAAATGAAAGTAATGGGAATGTATACTGATCCTTTACATCTTAAAGTAGAAGATCCTGGTCATGTTAAAGGAAATACCGTTTTTACTTATTTAGATGCTTTTGCAAGTGATGAAGATTTTGCTAAATATTATCCTGAATTTAAAAATTTAGATGAATTAAAAAAAGCTTATGAACATGGCGGTATTGGGGACGTTAAAATAAAGAAATTCTTATTACAAATATTAGATGATTTTTTAAAGCCAGTTAGAGAAAAAAGAAAGTATTATGAAGAACATCTTGATGAAGTATATGATATATTAAAAGAAGGTACAATGTATGCACATAGTCTTGCAAAAGAAACATTAGAAGAAGTTAAAAATGCGATGAAATTAAATTATTTTAATAATAAACAATTGTTAGAAGAGTTTAAAAATGAATAGAGATAAAGTAATTGATTATATATTTAAAAAATATCATGTTAGGCCAAGTTATTTGTGGGATAAATATCCTTTATATGGTGTTTTTAAAAATAATAAAGGTAAATGGTTTGGTTTAATTATGAATATAAGTAAAGATAAATTAGGATTAGATAGTAATGAAGAAGTTTTTATATTAAATGTAAAATATTATCCTGATTTGATTGGTAGTTTAAGATTAAGTAAAGGAATATTTAAAGCTTATCATATGAATAAAGAACATTGGATATCTGTTATTTTAGATGGTACGGTATCTGAAGAAAAAATTAAAGAATTAATAGATGTTAGTTATGAACTAAATATGGGAGGTTAGTTTATAATGGAAGATTATCAAAAAGAAATAGAACAGATTTTTAAAGAATATAAAACATCTTTAAAGGGATTAAAAAGTGTTGATGCTAAAAAATTATTAAAAAATAATGGTAAAAATGTTTTAAGAGAAAAACAGCAAATTACTAAATTAGAATTATTTTTTAAA
Organism: uncultured Bacilli bacterium; assembly: GCA_947626535.1. GTDB lineage: Bacteria > Bacillota_I > Bacilli_A > RF39 > UBA660 > Ventrenecus. Next base: position 4,408 of record CANQSO010000026.1, read on the forward strand.
CAATTTAAAAATATTATGATTATATTACTATTTGTAGTAGGGGTATTATCATTAATTAATGCCATAATTAATAAAGTTGATTTTTTAGAACCGATTGTTATTTTAGGGACATCAATTCTTAATTGTTTTATGGGATATTTACAAGAATCGAAAGCTATGGATGCTGTTTCAAAATTGAGTAAATATAAAAATGATTATGTAACTGTTAAAAGAGATAATAAATATTATCATTTAAATACTAAAAATTTAGTTGTTGGAGATATTGTTCTTTTAGAAAGTGGGGATTTAATTCCAGCTGATGCTAGAATTATTGAAAGTTATTTTGTAAAGACTAATGAATCAATTTTAACTGGAGAAAGTGATAGTGTTATAAAAAGTGATGAAGTAATAAAAGATAAAGCAGTTATTAATGAAAGAAAAAATATGCTTTATAGTGGGACAATTTTAGTTTCTGGAAAAGCCTTAGCTGTTGTAGTTAAAACAGGAATGAATACTGAATTAGGTAAGATTGCAGAAAGTCTTAATGATAAAGAAGAAGTTTTAACACCGTTACAAATTAAAATAGCTAAAGTAAGTAAATTTATTACTTTTGTTGCGGGATTTTTAGTTGTTATAGCTTTAATTTATGGTTTAGTAAAACATAATGATTTTATTACAATTATTATGCTTTGTGTATCAATGATTATTGCTAGTGTTCCTGAGTCTTTACCAATAGCTATAACAGCAACTTTAACTATTGGAGTTAAACAAATGGCTAAAGAAAAAGCTATAGTTAAAAACTTAGCGGCTATAGAAACTTTAGGTTCAACTAATGTAATATGTACAGATAAAACTGGAACTTTAACCGAAAATAAAATGCAAGTTATTAAAATATATACTAATAATGAAGAAACAATTAATCTTAAATTAGAAAATAATCAAAAATTAATAGAAATAATGAGTTTATGTAATACAGCTATACTAAATAATAAAAAAGAATATAGTGGAGATGCAGTTGATATAGCTTTAAAAAATTATTTGAAGAATTTAAATATTAAAGAATTTAAATATTCTAAAATTGTTGAAGTTCCTTTTGATTCTGAAAGAAAAATTATGAGTTTTGTATATCATAATGATAATAAAGATATTATTTATGTTAAAGGAAGTTTTGAAAGTATTTTAAAAAGAAGTAAAAAGATTTTAATTAATAATAAAGTTGTTTCTTTTGATTCAAAGTTAAAAAATAAATATTGTGATTATGAAAAAGAGATGTCTTTAGAATCTTTAAAGGTTATAGGCTTTGCTTATAAAGAAATAAAGAAAAATAATTTAAATGAAGAAGATTATTTAAAAGAAGAAAATGATTTAATATTTGTGGGTCTTATTGGGTTAAAAGATCCAGTTAGAAAGAATATTAAAGATGCTATTAGTACTTGTATAGAAGCTTCTATTAGACCTATTATGTTAACAGGTGATAATTTAGAAACTGCATATGGTATTGCAAGAGAAGTGGGAATATGTAAAAATGAAAGTGAATGTTTAAATGCGGCTTCATTAGATAATTTAAGTGATGAAGAATTAAAAGAAAATATTCAGAAATATTCAGTATTTGCAAGAGTTAGTCCTGAACATAAATTAAGAATTATTAAAGCTTTAAGTGATTCTTTAGAAGTTGTAGCGATGAGTGGTGATGGAGTAAATGATGCTCCTGCTATTAAGATGGCTCATGTAGGAATTGGGATGGGCAAGAGTGGAACTGATGTTACTAAAGAAGTTGCGGATATTATTTTACTTGATGATAGTTATGATACGATTGTAGTAGCAATTAAAGAAGGAAGAAGAATATATGATAATGTTATAAGTAATATTTTATATAATTTATCAAGTAATTTTACGGAAATATTAATAATTTTATTTGGAATGTTTACTGGTTTAAATGTTATTTCAGCTATTCATATATTATATATTGATTTAGTGGCCGATACGATTCCTTCTATTGCTTTATCTTTTGAATCAGCATCTAAAGATGTTATGAAGCGTAAACCAAATGGATTAAATAAACCAATTTTTACTAAATTTTTTATAGCTTTTTTAATATCTTCAGTAATAATAGAAACAGGATTAAGTATATTTGTATATTACTATTATTTACCTTTAGGTTTTGGAAAAGCTCAAACTTTAGCTTTATTAAGTATTATTGTTAATGAATTTTTCTTTGTTTATAATTGTCGTTCTTTAAAAGAAAAAATAATTAAAAAAGGTTTATTTACTAATAGATATTTAAATATAGGGATTTTATTTTTAATGATAGTTCAAACGATTGTTTTTTTAACACCTATTGGTAAGATATTTGGACTTGTAAATATTACGATTTTAGAATTTGTTTTAGTATTATTTGTTAATAGTATTGCTTTTATTATTATTGAATTAATAAAACCTATACTTGTTAAATTATTTAAAGATTAAATATATATATAATTCAAAAATTTAAAAATAATTACTATCTCTTGACTTAGTGGGTGGGGTAGATGTTATAATTGACTTGAAAATAGGTGATTATAAAGTGAAACTAGAAAAATATGAGGATAAAAGCAACAAAAAAAGAAAAATAATATTAATAAGTTTAGGAGTAGTAGTATTAATAAGTGTATCATTATTACTTTATAAAACCTTTGCATCATTTATGGAAAGTGCAGATTTTCATTTTATGGAGGGCAAAGTAGATTATTTTGGTAATAGTGCTATCTATTTTGTCTTCTATGAGGGAGATAAAGAATTAGATGAAATGCCAAAGAAAGATAGTGGTCTAACTTATTACCGAAGTGAATGTACAAATGGAGCAAGTATCGAATGGGATTATGATAATTGGGAGCCTTTTGTGGGGAATTTAGAATTTGGTAAAACAAAATGTGAATTATTTTTTGGTGAAACCTTTGCTAGTTCTTTTATAAAATGTGGAAATAATGATAAAGATGCGGTAACATGTTTTAAAGAATATGCTTCAGCTGATAGTAAAAATTTAGCAAATGATAATACTGATGACAATAATATAAGATATATTGGAGATGCTCCAGACAATTACATTGATATAGGTGATAGAGATAGTGATGGACAACCAATATTATGGCGAATTATAGGTGTCATGAATAATGTAGTAAATTTAGATAATGAAGGCGAAAAAGAAAGCTTAATTAAAATAATCAGAGCTGATAGTATAGGCTCATATAGTTGGGATAGTAGTGATTCAAATTCTAATGGTGGTTATGGAATAAATGAATGGAGTCAAGCTGATGCTATGAAATTGATAAACAAAAAAGATACTTATTTAGATGAACCGGAAATAGGAGGAAGTTTGTATTGGAATAGAGAAGTTGGTAAATGTTATTCTGGAACATCAAATAGTAATAGTGATTGTGATTTTACTAAAAAAGGTTTAAGTGAGAATGCATATAATAAATTTGCTAAAGTAAGATGGAATACTGGAGCAAGTAAAACAGATATGGCTATAAATATGTATGATACTGAAAGAGGAAGTGCTACAGGAAGAGAATGTTCAGGTGGGAATTATTGTACAGATACCGTTGATAGAACCACCACATGGGATGGTTATTTAACATTAATTTATCCATCAGATTATGGCTTTGCTGTAGGAGGAGGTGTTAGAGACTCTTGTTTAACTAAAGCTCTTAATACTTATAATGGTGGAAGTTGTTATAGTAATGATTGGTTATATGATAGTTCTACTGCTCAATGGACACTTACTCCTGAAAATAATACTACTTCATCTGGAAAAGCATTTAAAATAACTAATAAGGGAGTTATGGACACATCTTTTTCTAATAGCATTGGGGCTATAAGACCTGTAGGATATTTAAAATCAAATATTAAAATAACAAGTGGTAATGGAAAAATAGATACACCTTATACTATTTCATGAGAAAAGAGGTATATAATATAAATGAAAAAAAGAAAAGTCATATTAATTTTATCAATTATACTAATTGTAACTTTATTTTGTATAACATCATATGCAAATCAAAATCAACAAGAAAAAAATTATCAAATTGCATATTATTTGAATAATAAAAAAGTAGATAAAATGCCTAAAAATAATGAAGGTGTTACATTTGATCATGGTGAATGCGATAATGATTCAATTGTTAAATGGGATTATAGTAGGTGGGGACCAATAATTAAAAATTTAACAAAAAATAAAACTAAATGCGATTTATATTTTGTCGATGATTTTGCGACTAAAATAATAAAATGTGGAAATAATGGAAAAGATACGGTAACATGTTTTAAAGAAAATGCTTTAGCTGATAGTATAAATTTAGCAAACGATACTACTGATGATAATAATGTAAGATATATTGGAGATGCTCCAAACAATTACATTGATATAGGTGATAAAGATAGTGAAGGAAATCCAATATTATGGCGAATAATAGGAGTCATGAATAAGATAACCAATTTAGATAATGGAGGAAGGCAAGAAAGTTTATTAAAAATAATCAGAGCAGAAAGTATAAAAGAATATACTTGGGATACTAGTGTAACTGAAATAAATGGTGGTTGGGGAGTAAATGAATGGAGTCAAGCAGACTTAATGAAACTATTAAACCCAAGTACAGTATATAGTGGAACACCAGAAATAGGAGGAAGTTTATATTGGAATAGAGCAAGTGGAAGATGTTACATTAATCCATATGGACAAAATACAACATGTAACTTTACAAGTAGTGGACTAAGTGAAGAAGCAAAGGAAAAGATAGTAAAAATAAGATGGAATACAGGGACGTTTGCAACTTATGATAATACACAATGGACAGCGAAAGCAACATATGAAGCAGAAAGAGGAAGTCATAATGGAAAGGAAGAATGTACAAGTAATGGAGGAAAAGAAGATTGTAATGATGAAGTATCAAGAACAACAACATGGGATGGATATGTAGGCTTAATTTATCCAAGTGATTATGGATATGCAGTAGGAGGAGAAGTAAGAGAGACATGTATAGGAAAAAGTATGTCTGATTATAAAAGTGATAGTTGTAAAGATAATGATTGGTTAAAACCAAGTAGTGAATCCTCTTGGACAATTACACCATTGCCGAGTTCCTCTAGTGCTCACTATGTGTTCTATTTAACTTCGACTGGTGTAATCACAAGCGGAAAAGCGGCCGATCCGCACACCGAGGCTCAGCCAGTCGTTTATTTAAAACCTACTGTAAAAATAATAAGTGGAACTGGAAAAAAAGGGACACCATACATTGCTTCATTAGATTAGTCCGGATTAATTTTAGTTTACATTATATTGTAAATAGCAAAAATTTAGACCTTGTCAAAATAATATTAATAGTTTTATAATGAAGATGCTTAATAGATATGGCAATTGATAATTTTAAATCTACGAATGTTTATTTATTATTATCTCTAATCATGTTTTGGTATATGAAGAAGCAAATGAATGCTCTTTTATGAGTCTTGTTATTTATTAAGTATATGATCATATGGAAGAAAGAAAACTTCTAACAAGGGACTTTAATTAAGACTAAATTAAAGTTTATTCAAACTAAAATAACGACTTGTCATCGTTATTTTTTTATGATACAAAAAGCAATAGCATAATCATTATCAAAAGATAAAGAAAGGGATATATCTAAATTTCCATTTAAGATTTTAGGTAAAGGTTTGCCATCTGTGTCTTTTAAAATTTCAATATCTCTAAAATCATATTTACCATTTGTGGCTTTAATAATTGCTTCTTTTCCAGCAAATCTTGTTGCGTAAAAGTTTATTGGATCTTTAAATTTATTTGCTAATTGTTGTTCTTCTTTAGTATAAATAAAATTAATAAATGATTTTTTAGTTATTATTTCCTTTAATTTAGGAATATAAACAATATCTGTACCTATCATATGATCACCTTAAATATAATATATCATAAAAAATGTAGTTTAGTAATTTATTAATATTGTTTTTTGTGTTAAAATTTATAATAGAGGAGGAATATAAAATTATGAAAGATGAAATTCTACAAAAATTAATTACTAAAACTGCTAAAGTATTAGGTGTAGATGAAAGTACTTTATCTAGTAATACTAATATTAAAACAGACATTGATTTAAAAAGTTTAGAAATGGCTGGAATTATTTCTGAACTTGAAGAAGAATATGACTGTTATATTAAATATACAGAATTAATGCATGCTAATACTATTAGTGAAGCAGCAGAAATTATTGCTAAACAAATTGAAGCTTAAAAGATTAGAAAGGGAGAATTTTTTATGAAATCTGAAAAAAAGCCAATTGAAAATGAGTTATCTCTTCCAAGAGAGATGCCTAAAAGAGATGAAAAAATTGTTAATGTAAAATATCCTGATGGTACTAGCTGTGATGTTATTTTTACAAAAATGACTCAGCCTATTCCTAAAGAAGAATTTATGAAAGTTCCAAGAGAAGAGGCTATGAATTATTGTATTGAAGTTCCAATTGAAACTAAAGAATACTATGTTGATGATGAAAAAAGAGTTATATGTTTACAAGATAGACCTGTTAAGATGCGTGATGGGGTAACTATTTATGCTGATATTTATATTCCAACAAGTGCTTTAAATACTCCAGTTCCATTAATTATTAGTTGGTCATTTTTTGGAAAACAACCTTGGCATCAACCTGTGCAAATTTTTAGACCAATGGGTGTGCCAACTGGAGCTGTTTCAAATGTATGTAAATTTGAATCATCTGACCCACTTTATTGGTGTTATCAAGGCTATGCTGTAGCCAATGTTGACCCAAGAGGTATTGGTAATAGTGAAGGTGACCAACAACAATTTAGTACTCAAGAAGGAAGAGATGGGTATGACTTCATTGAATGGGCTGCTAAAGAAAAATGGTGTAATGGTAAAATTGCTTTATTTGGTAACTCTGGGGTTGCTATGAGTCAATGGCGAATTGCTGCAGAATGCCCACCACACCTTGTTTGTATTGCACCTTGGGAAGCTACAGGTGATCAATATCGCGAAAGTATTATGGAAGGTGGAATTCCTGGATTCTTTGGTGGTTCCATTGTAATCGCCGCTCAAGGAAAAGGTTATATTGATAACACCGTTGCCATGGCTAAGAAAGAACCTTTTGTAACAAGTCCATATTGGCAAGATAAAATTCCTCATTATGAAAATATTAATATCCCAGTTTATATGACTTGTAATTGGAATCATTTCCATTTAAGAGGAAGTTGGGAAGGTTTTAAAAATATTAAATCTCGTAAAAAATGGATGCGTTGTCATCAAGTCTTTGAATGGCCTGATACCTATAATTCTAAATGGTTACAAGATTTAAAATTATTCTTTGATCGTTATTTAAAAGGAATATATAATGGTTGGGAATTAACACCAAGAATTAGAATGGAAGTTATGGATGCTTTTGAATATCCTTATCAAACTAATCGTCCTGAAAATGAATGGCCTCTTGCTAGAACTCATTATAAAAAATTATATTTAAATGCAAGTACTCATAAATTAGGAGATGCTCCTGTTAAAAATGCTAGTAGTGTAAGTTATGATGGAGAAAAAGGCCTAACAACTTTTGAATATACTTTTAGAAAAGATACTGAACTTACTGGTTATATGAAACTTAGAATGTTTGTAGAAGCTAAAGGTCATGATGATATGGATTTATTCATTACCATTAAGAAGTTATCAACTAAAGGTGAAGAACTTCCGGTAACTATTTTTGGTAGTGAACGTCATCCAGGGGCTTGGGGTAAACTTAGAGTATCAGCAAGACACTTAGATGAAGAAAAATCAACTGAATATCAACCAGTTCATACTCATGACCGCGTTGAAAAATTAAAACCTGGTGAAATTGTACCTGTTGATATTGAAATTTGGCCATTATCAAGAATTTGGCATAAAGGTCAAAAATTACAATTACAAATTGCTGGTCGTTATATTCGTGATGAATGGTTTGAACCTCTTGTATGGTTTCCTGATAATAAAGGTGAACATGTTATTCACACTGGTGGTAAATATGAATCATACTTATTAGTTCCAGAAATCCCTCCTAGATATGAAGATGGCGATTATATTTATCGATAGGTGAAATTATGGATTTAATGGAAATTGTAAGAGCTAAGGCAAAGGCTAATCCCAAAGTGGTAGCCTTTCCGGAAGCTAATGATGTTAAAATGGTTAAAGCCATTGATGAAGTATCAACAAATGGCTACTGTAAAGTCTATATAGTTGGAAATATTCCTGAAGTTAAAAAGTTATGTGAAGAAAACAATATTGATGATTCATCTTGGCTTTATGTTGATAACAATGATCCAGCTTATCAAGAAAAGGTTTTAACGGAATATTTAAAATTACCTAATTTAGTTTATGGCGAAAAATCACTTCGCAGAAGAATGAGTGACCCTTTGTACTTTGCTTTTATGATGGAAGCTATTGATTTAGTTGATGTTACTTTTGCAGGTATTACTAGTGCAACTGGGGACATTATCTACGCTGCTCAGACAATTGTGGGACTTGCAAGTGACTTAAAAGTACCTTCATCTGTCGGAATTGCTAAATTACCAAACTATACTTTTAGTAATGGCAGTAATTTAATTGCCGTTGGTGATTGTGCAGTTTGTCCAAATCCAAGTGCTTCAGAACTTGCTAGTATTGCGATTGATACTTGTGAAACTGTAAGAAGTGTTACTGGTTTTGATCCAAAATGTGCCATGCTTTCTTATTCAACAGATGGTTCGGGAAGTGGCGAATTAGTTGAAAAAGTTAAAACTGCTGTTAAACTTGCTAATGAAAGGCGACCAGATTTAAAAATTGATGGGGAATTTCAATTAGATTCTGCAATTGTTCCTGAAGTTGCAGCTAAGAAAGTTAAAAGACCAAGTGAAGTTGCGGGACAAGCTAATATTTTAATTTTTCCAGATTTAAATGCGGGAAATATTGGGGTTAAATTAATTCAAATTTTTGGAAATTCTGATGCTTATGGACCATTATTACAAGGCTTTAAAAAAATTTGTAGTGATTGTTCTAGAAGTGCTCCGATATCTGAATTAGTTGGAAATATTTTATTTTCAATTGTAAGAGCAGGTGATTTAGAAAATGAACAAAAATAGTTATCGCGTTTTAGCTATTAATCCCGGTTCAACTAGTACAAAGATTGGCGTTTTTGATGGTGATGAATGCGTTTTTAAAGTAAGCATCGATCATGATTTAGAAGAACTACAAGCCTTCAAAGAAATAAGTGACCAAAGAGAGTTTCGCCTTGAAACGGTATTAAATGCTTTAAAGGAAAATAATATTTCAATTGAAAGCATTGATGCTTTTTCGGGACGTGGTGGTTCACTGGAATGCTGTGAAGGTGGAAGTTATTTAATTAATGATTTAATGTATGAAGATGCAAGAAGTATGAGAATTGTTAAACATCCATCAGCTTTAGGAATTGTTATTGCTTATGAATTAGGGCATAAATATCAAAAACCATCTTTTTGTGTTAATCCCCCTGATGTTGATGAATTTAATATTGAAGCTAGGATTACGGGTATTCCTGGAATTTATCGTGAAAGTAGAATTCATGCTTTAAATCAAAAAGAAATTGCTATTCGTTATGCCAAAAAAATAAATAGTGAATATGAAAATTTAAATTTAATTATTTGTCATGCTGGTGGTGGTATTTCCATCGCGGCTCATAATCATGGAAAAATGATTGATTGTAATGATATCATTAATGGTGATGGTCCAATGGCTCCAACAAGAAGTGGTTTTGTTCCTGCTAAACCTTTAATATCTCTTTGTTTTAGTGGTAAACTAAGTGAAAAAGAAATTAAAGCTTTAATCAATAAAAATGGAGGAATAATTGCCCATCTTGGAACTGATGACATTAAAGAAGTTAACGAAATGATAAAGAGTGGCAACAAAAAAGCCAAAATAATTTATGATGCCATGATTTATCAGATTGCTAAACAAATTGGGGCCATGTATGCAGCATTAAAATGCAATTGTAGTGCTATTATTTTAACAGGTGGCATTGCTAATGATAAATATTATGTTAAAAAATTAAGTAGCTATGTAAAAAAACTAGCAAAAATAGAAGTTATGGCTGGTGAGTTTGAGTTAGAAGCTTTGGCATCTGGTGCTATAAGAGTTTTAACAAATCAAGAAAAAGCTAAAGTTTATACTAGTAAACCAGTATTTAAAGGATTGGAAGAATTATGAAAAAGAAAGATATGATTAAACAATTAGTACCGGGAATTGTGGTAGGCTTTATTCTAGGATTTGTCTTAACTACTTTAGTGGGCGTTAATAAAGAAAATGCTATTCCTAATTATATTGGAGGAGTTATGTGTTGTTTAGTGCCAACTTTACTTAATTGTCTTGTGGTTTTAAAACTTAGTGCTAAACAAATTAATCGAAAAATAACTTTTGGGAATGCGATTAAAAGAGCTTTACCATATTGCCTAATAGCTGCAGTTGTTGGATTACTAATTGTGATTGTTGTTGTGGAAAAAGTACTTTCTATTGATACAAGAACTTTAAGTGTTTTAGTTACTTCAATATATCAAGCAACTTTAGGTGTAATAGTATCAAGTGTAAGTGCCTATTTTGCTTTAAGTGGTTATTTAAAAGATGTTAAATATACTAAAAGAAAATAAAAAATTTGCAAAAAACTTGCAAGTTTTTTTAGTTTAATCCTTAATTCGACAAAATTCTCCCTTTCTATAGTATATAATAGCAAACTTAAGAAAGGAGGAAATTATCTTGGAAAAATTTTATAATGCAAGGAATGATAAGGTGTTTAAAGCAATCTTTGCTGACCCAGCAGATACTTTTCTATTAGAAACTCTACTTAATTTAACTTTTAATACTGAAGTAAAAGATATAAGGTTTGATAATCCAGAACTCTTAAAAAGAAATGTTATTGAAAGAGCTAAAACATGTGACTTTGTTGCTCATATAAATGGCAAGCTTGTGCATATAGAACTCAACAGTGAAACTAAAAACTGGATTCATTTAAGAAATTTAAATTTTTTTAGTACTTTATATAGCAAAGACACGGAAGTAGGCCAAAAGTATAATATTGCAAGCGAATTTTACCATATCGATTATTCATATGAATTAACAAATGCAAGTAAATTAGATTGTGTATTAAATTATAGTCTTCAAACTGATAATCATATTAAGTATGTAAATAACATTCATTTTATTGAATACAATATGGATAAAATCACTAAAAAATGTTACAATACAAATGACGAAAGAGAAAAACAATTATATTATTACTTAAGTAAGTTTGACATCAAAGAAGAAGAGTTAGAAATAGAAAAGGAAGATGATGCTTTTGTGAAGAAGTTAAAAAATAAGATTAAGAAGCTAAATCAAGACAAAGAATTTGTAAGCTTTTTAAGTAGAGAAGATGACATCAAATTTCAAATGAATACAATGAAATATGAAGGTCAGCTTGAAGGAAAACTTGAAGGCATCAATGAAGGCAAAACTGTTGAAAAAATTGAAATTGCCAAAAAATTATTACAGAAAAAAATTGATATTGACGTAATAATGGAAGCTACAGGTTTAAGTAAAGAAGAAATAGAAAACTTACAATGATAAATTTTATTATCTTGTAAGTTTTTTAATTAGATAAGAATATTTACTTGAATTATAAAATGCACATTTTTTGTTAGCATAATTTTGTAAATAAAATTGTGGTCCAAAATAATTTGAATCTCTTGACTTAGGGGGGGGGGTAATATTATATAATTATTCTATAGAATAGAGTGATTAAAAGATGAATAAAAAAGGAAAAATAATAGTAATGAGTACAACAGTTATAATGTTAATAAGTGTTATAAATATATTAACATTTACTAAATATGAAAAAATAATAAAAGATGAAGAAATAGATAATTTAGATATAGCCTTTTATAAAGGAAATGAAAAAGTAAATGATATGCCAACAAAAGGAAATAGTGAAGGATTAGTATTTATCGATGGGGAATGTGATAATGGAGCAAGTATTGAATGGAATAGTGAAGAATGGGCTCCATTAATTAAAAACTTAACTAAAAGTAAAACCAAATGTACTTTATATTTTAATGATAAATATATTGATCGCGAATTAAATGGAACCGATCCAGTATTAGGAAATAAATTAATACCAATAACAATCAATGAAGAAAATGGACATGTTACAAGAGCAAATGAAAAAGAAAAATGGTATGACTATAAGAATCAAAAGTGGGCCAATGCTGTAATTTTGCGAGATGGAAAAAGTGATCCAGGAGCAGGAGTAGAAATAGCCGAAAATGATATCGAAAGTTACTTTGTATGGATTCCAAGATATCGATATCAAATATTTGATGAAGGAAATTATAATGGTTTAACAACCAAAACAAATAAAGAACAAATTATTCAAGTTGAATTTGAAAGTAAAGATATCAAGCCACAAAATGGAAGCAAACTAGGAGAATGGTTAACGCATCCAGCTTTTACCTCCTTTAATACCAATGGAATATGGGTCGGCAAATTTGAAACAGGTTATGATGGAGCAGGAAGTACAGGTGCTGCAGAGGTAAATCCGACTGATGAAGCATCTTCAATTGAGGCTGCAAACAAAGTCATAATAAAACCAAATGTGTATTCCTGGCGAGGTATTCAAGTTTCTAGAGCATATATAGTTGGAAGACATTATGAATCGATATTAAATAGTCATATGATGAAAAATACCGAATGGGGAGCTGTAGCCTATTTGCATCATAGTAAATATGGAAGTCATAAAAATATTAGGACTAATAATAATTCTTCTCATTTAACCGGTTATGCAGCAATTAATGAACCAACTTTAGGCTTTACAAGCTCAAACGAATTATGTAGTAATAACCCAAAAGTATGTAATGAATTTGGAGAAGCAACACCAGGAGGTGCGACCGTGTTAAGTCAAATAGTTTAGTAGGTGGAAACCCTACCTAGAAAGGTGATACCCACACCACTAGTAACGAGTCTTGGAGCGAAGCTGGTAACAGTTAGTTTAAGCGTAGACAGTTAGGTAATAGGG
>CANQSO010000027.1 GCA_947626535.1 uncultured Bacilli bacterium
ACATCTGAATTATTTCCAAATGTATCCTTTTTTTATTGTATGAAGTTTCCTTCATCTGTATACATCATAACATAATAATTTTTAAAGTGCAAGAATTATTTGTGGGCTAAAATGTTGACGTAAATTATATAGTTTGTTATAATGATATTGGATGCATTAAGAAATAAAAATCAGATGTTCCCGAATTTATTTTTAATATTAAAAATGAAAGAGGGTGATTAATATGACTAAAAAAGAATTTTCATTTTATATATCATTATTATATATAATAATTCTAGTATTATTTGTATTAATCTTTATTTTAATACTAAAGTAAAAATAAAAACATCTGATTTCAACATTTGTTGATTTCGGATGTTTTTCAATCCCAAATGGGAAACATCTGAATTATTTCCAAATGTATCCTTTTTTTATTGTATGAAGTTTCCTTCATCTGTATACATCATAGCATAATAATTATTAAAATGCAAGAATTATTTGTGGGCTAAGATGTTGACACAAATTACGTAGTTTGTTATAATGATATTGGATGCATTAAGAAATAAAAATCAGATGTTCCCGAATTTATTTTTAATATTAAAAATGAAAGAGGGTGATTAATATGACTAAAAAAGAATTTTCATTTTATATATCATTATTATATATAATAATTCTAGTATTATTTGTATTAATCTTTATTTTAATACTAAAGTAAAAATAAAAACATCTGATTTCAACATTTGTTGATTTCGGATGTTTTTCAATCCCAAATGGGAAACATCTGAATTATTTCCAAATGTATCCTTTTTTTATTGTATGAAGTTTCCTTCATCTGTATACATCATAACATAATATTTTTTGAAATGCAAGAATTATTTGTGGGCCTAAATGTTATCTTTTTTGCTGATATTATGTTAAAATAATTATTAGAGGATGTGATACTATTATGCGTAAAATTGTTGATGGTAATACGGCTTGTAGTGAAGCTGCTTATTTATTTAGTGAGATATCTTGTATATATCCAATAACTCCATCTAGTCCAATGGCTAGTAATGTTGACCATTTAGCGTCTTTAAAAAAAGAAAATTTATTTCATGACCAAGTTAAAGTTGTTGAAATGCAGTCAGAAGCAGGAGCAGCAGGGGCTTTTCATGGGGCTCTTTTATCAGGAAGTCTTGCTTCAACATTTACGGCTAGTCAAGGTTTATTATTAATGATTCCAAATATGTATAAAATTGCTGGTGAAGCTTTACCGGGAGTTATTCATGTGGCATCGAGAACTGTGGCTACTAATGCCTTATCTATTTTTGGTGACCATTCCGATATATATGCAGTACGGCAAACTGGTTTTTGCATGTTATCTAGTTCTAGTGTCGAAGAAGCTTATCATATGGCTATAGTTGCCCATCTATCAGCTATTAAAGGCTCACTTCCTTTCTTACATTTTTTTGATGGATTTCGTACTAGTCATGAAATTAATGTTATCAACACCATTGATGAAAAGGCTGTTTTAGAAATGCTTGACCAAGATAAATTAAAGGAATTTAAAGCTCGTAGTTTAAATGTTGGTAGTAAAGTAGAATATGGAATGGCTTTAAATGAAGATATTTATTTTCAAACTATTGAAGCTAGAAATCCTTTATATAATCAAATTCCAGATATTGTTGCTGGGTATATGCATCAAATAAATAATTTATGTAATACTTCTTATGAACCATTTACTTATTATGGCGCTAGTGATGCTGAATGTGTAATTGTAGCTATGGGTAGTGTTTGTGATACTATTAAACTTGTTATAGATAAAGAAAATGCTAATGGTAAAAAATATGGTTTAATATGTGTTCATTTGTATCGGCCATTTTCTAAAAAATATTTAGAGAAAGTTATACCTTCAACTGTTAGTAAGATTGCGGTTTTAGACCGAACTAAAGAAGCTGGAAGTATTGGGGAACCTTTGTTTTTGGATGTTTTAAGTGCTTTAAGCGATAAAAATATTTTAGTTGTGGGAGGACGGTATGGAATTAGTTCTAAAAATACGGTTCCTAAAGATATTAAAGCTGTTTATGATATGTTAGAAAAAAATCCTAAAAATAATTTTACAATTGAGATTAATGATGATGTAACCAATTTAAGTTTAAAAACAACTGATTACAATATAACCTTACCAGCAACTGAAATTAAAATATATGGTTTTGGTTCTGATGGTATGGTGTCTGCTAGTAAAGATATTTTAAAAATTGTTGGTGAAGAAAATAAATATGTTGAAGGTTATTTTGAATATGATTCTAAAAAAAGTGGGGGAGTAACTATTTCTCATTTACGGATATCTAAAGAACCTATTAAAGCACCTTTTTATGTAACTAATACCGATATAATGGTTGTAACTAAAGATATTTATTTTCATAAATTTCATTTACTTAGTGAAGCTAAAGAAAATAGTATTTTACTTATTAATACTAAAAATGCTAGTGATTGTTTTAAATTAATGACTAAAACTGATAATGAAATTATAAAGAATAAAAAAATTAAAATCTTAGCTATTGATGCTGATGGTATTGCAACTAGAAATGGTCTTAAAGGTAAGATTAGTAGAATAATGGAAATTGTTATTTTAAATTTATTAAATGTTAATAAGGCTAGTGAAATCTTATCTAAAAAAATTAGTGAACAGTTTAAAACTAAAGGTGAAGATGTTGTTAACAATAATATTAAAGCGATTGGTGAAGCTTTAAAAGAAATTACTAATCCGATTTTAAATATAGATACTGATTTTGATATTAATAAAGAATTAAGTTTGTTTGAAAAAATGAATCATCGTTTAGGATATAGTGTTCCAGTTTCTGAAGTTATGAGTGTTAGTACAGGAGCTTTTCCAAATGCTTGTAGTCGCTTTGAAAAAAGAAAAGTTTCTAATTTAGTGGCAAAATGGAAACCAGAAAATTGTATACAATGTGGAATGTGTTCAATAGTCTGTCCTCATGCTGTTATAAGACCATTCTTAGTTAAAGATAAAATTGGAATTCCGGCTGTAGGAGCAGATGGCTATAATTACTACATGGCTATAAGTGAAGCTGATTGTACTTCTTGTGGTTTATGTGTTAATATTTGCCCTGGTAAAAATAATCAAAAAGCTTTAACTTTTGGTAAATATGACCATGAAAAACAAGAAATAGCTAATCGTTATTTTAATGATTATAATAATCCAAGTATTTTTCCTAAATATACGGTTAAAGGAAGTCAAATGTTAAAACCACGTTTTGAATTTAGTGGAGCTTGTGCTGGTTGTGGCGAGACTAGTTATATTAAGTTATTGACTCAGTTATTCCAAGATGAAATTATTATTGCTAATGCAACAGGATGTTCTTCTATTTATGGGGGAAGTGCCCCATCAACTCCATATAGTATTCCTTGGACTAATAGTTTATTTGAAGATAATGCTGAGTTTGCGTATGGTATGCATATGAGTTATAAACTAAAAAGAAATCGTTTAAAAAAATTATTAAGTATTAAAAATGACGATAAAGAAATTAATGAACTACAAGAAGAAGTGTTAAAAAATTTTGATAATTTTGATAAATCAATGGTCTTAAAAAATCAATTAGCGATGAAACCAATATCTAATGAATTAAGAAATTTATTAGAATATATACCTAAACGTTGTGTATGGGCTATTGGTGGAGATGGTTGGGCTTATGATATTGGTTTTGGAGGTATTGATCATATCTTATCTAGTAATGAAAATGTTAAAATTTTAGTTTTAGATACGGAAGTTTATTCTAATACTGGTGGACAAATGAGTAAGTCTAGTCATGTTGGTCAGGTTGCAGAGTTTGCTGATTTAGGTAAGAAAAATGCTAAGAAAGATTTATTTAAAATTGCGATGTGTTATCCTAATTGTTATGTAGCAAGTGTTAGTTTAGGTGCTAATATTATGCAAACGATTAAAGCTTTTAAAGAAGCAAGTGAACATGTTGGGCCTAGTATCATAATTGCTTATTCTCCTTGTGTTGAACATGGTATTAAAGGTGGTTTAAGTTGTACAACTAAAGAACAAAAATTAGCAGTAGAAGTAGGATATACTTTATTAATGCGTTATTTACCGGAAAATGATTTGTTAGTAATAGATTCTAAAGAACCTAACTTTGAACGTTATAATGAATTATTAGATAATGAAGTAAGGTATAATTCCTTAAAAATTAAAGATGCTAAATTAGCTGAAAAATTATTAGAAATAAATAAAGAAAATGCCATAAAACGTTATGAATATTATCAAAAAATAGCTGAAAAATAATTCATAAAAATACTATGAAAAATAGTATAATAGTGATAAAATATTAAGACAAGGAGGTAATATGAATACTGATAATAAAAATTATAATTATTTTAAAAAAGAAGAAAAAAATTTAAAAAAGAAATATTCTGAGGAATATGTAATTATTTGTGATGAAAAAGTAGTATTTCATGATAAGGATTTAAATAAAGTTATAGATTATGCAAGACAACTTGAAGCTGGAAAATATATTATACAAAGATGTGGAACAAATGATGACAATATTCAAATGTTTCATACCAGGGTAACATTTTAATGAAAAATTTTACGGCATTTACTAAAGAAGAAAAGGGATTAATTAGAGTGTTAAAAACTCAAGTTGCAATTGTTATAGATGAAAAGCTAAATCCAAATTATATTAAAGCATATTGCTATATGGGATACAGGAGCTACAAATACTGTTATATCTGAAAAATTAGCTAAAGAACTACATTTAACGTCAATTGGTAAAGCCAATGTTAGTACAGCTGGTGGATTAATTGAAGTAGATAAATATATTATAGATTTAAAATTGCCTAATAGTTTGCGTATTCAAAATGTAATGGTAACATCAGGTAAATTAAGCGATACGGATTTTTTAATTGGGATGGATATTATTACTTTAGGAGATTTTTCTGTAACTAACCTAAACGGAAAAACTACTTTCTCATTTAGATACCCATCTTGCGAAACTATTAATTACGTTGAGCAAGCAAAAAGAATACAACGTAAAAATTTAGAAAAGCAATTAAAAGCAATTCAAAAGAATTTAAGGAAAAAAGTAAAATGTCCTTGTGGAAGTGGCAGACAATTTAGATATTGTCATGGAAAAGAACAAATAAAAAAAATAGAAGAAGAACTCGAAAAAATTGGTGTTTAAATATTTTATTTTAGTTCTTTAAAAACTTTTTTTAAATTATCGTTAATAACTAGATTAGCTTTATAGTCATATCTAGTTTTTTCATTATTAATTATGACTAAATATTTTCCTTTAAATAAATTTACTAAACTACTTGCTGGTTCGACTGTTAAACTAGTGCCGGCAATTATTAGCATTTGGGCATTTATTATTTTTTCTATGGCTTCATTAAAACAGTCAGGTAGACTTTCCCCATATAAGACAACATCTGGTTTAATAAGACCACCACATTCATCACAGGTTGGAACACCTTCGCTTTTAAAAACATAATTACCATCAAAAAATTTATGACATTTTAAACAATGATTTTTTAAAATTGAACCATGAATTTCGTATACATTTTTGCTACCACTTTTTTGATGAAGTCCATCAATATTTTGGGTAACAATCGCTTTTAATTTGCCTTGTTTTTCTAATTTAGTTAAATAGTTATGAGTAGCATTTGGTAAAACATCTAAACTGTTTAAATTTTCTTTATAAAATTTATAAAACTCTTCGGGGTCATTATAAAACATCGTATTACTAAGCATTACTTCGGCTGGATATTTTAATTTCATTTTATATAGTCCATCTTTTCCTCTAAAATCTTTAATCCCACTATCAGTTGAAACTCCAGCTCCCCCAAAGAAAACAATGTTATTAACTTCATCAATCATTTTTTGTAAATCCTTTATCTTATCCATAACTTATCACCTAATTAAATAATAACATAATTTGTTATAAATTTTAAATAATAGAACATATTAATTTTAGGTGATAGTATGGAAATTATTATACGTTCTTTAATTATGTTTGCGGTTTTATTTGTAATAGTTAAACTACTTGGTAAAAAACAGATTAAAAATTTGACTTTATATGATTATATTTTAAGTATAACTATTGGTTCTATTGCGGCTGATAGTGTAATTAGTCTTGATACTCCTTTGTATGATGGAATCCTTGCTTTAGTTGTTTTTGGCGGTGTTGGATTTATTATATCTATACTTTCCTATTACAATCATAATATATCGGAAGTTATGGATGGAGAACCGATTATTTTATTTTCTAATAATAATTTTAATTATGAAAATTTAGAAAAATGTAAATTAAATGTTGCTAAAGTTTTAGAAGGGTGTCGTCTAAAGGGATGTTTTGATGTTAATGAATTAGATTGTGTTTTACTTGAGCCTTCTGGTGATATGTCAGTTTTATTAAAAGGTAATTCACAGCCTATTACTAGTAATGATTTAAAAAGTAATATTAAGAAGAATAGTAGTAAACAAACTTTAAATTATTTAGTTATTGTTGATGGCATTTTAAATGAAGAAGAATTAAGTAAAGCTAATAAAGATTTAAAATGGCTTAATAGTTATTTAAAAGAAAAACAACAAAAAATTGATAATGTTGCTTTATTGTCAATTGATTGTAATTCTAAAATAACTTTGTTAAGTAAATAAACTAATTAATTTTCGGTTTTTCTAAAGTAGTTTGTTAATACTAAAATGTCTATTTTCAAAATCAGGTTTATTTCCAGTTGTTTCTTTAATAGATGAATACAAATTATTTATATTATATAAAATGAATCTATCTTCAATATCCTTATACAACGCAATATCTTTTTTTTCATCATCTTTAGGTAAAATATCATCTAAAGTATAAGGCTCATTATTCATTAAACGAACACAAGCATCAATTATGTTAATACCATTTTTTTTGCAAGTTTCTATGTAGCTTCTAATATTAGCATAGTATTTTATATAATTTATATTTTGAAATTGACCACTTATCTTCATCTTCAATTTAATGGGTCTTATATTCTCTTTTTTGTACATTCTTATAGTATCATTTACAATAAACTAATTATAACGAAAAAAAGGAACAGCGTTCCTTTTTCTCCCCTTCGTAAGAAGGGCATTTCATTACATATTCATAATATCATATTTAGTGATTGATGTAAATATGTAACATTAGTATTTTACGCTTTTTTAAATTATTTATTCTTTAATTTATCAAAATATCTTTTATCTATACCAGTATATTTTGTATATGACTTATCAAATAAGAAATGAGTGTATTTTAAGCAATCATTGTTTTTTGCATTATCATTTAATAATATTTTCATTTCATTCTGCATGTCTTTAATTTGTTTATTTAATGATATTAAATTCATTTTTATTCTTTCATTATTATCATATTTTTCTTTTATACTAATTAAATCAAAATCATAATTACTATAATAATCTAACCGTTTTAGTATTTTTTCATACAATTCAAATTTATTAGTTGAGAACCTATCAGGTCTTAAAATAATATTGTATTTCTTATATACATAAATCAATTCATTATACATATTAGTATTTTTATCTAAATGAGAGATTACTTTATAAATTATGTATATGACCCATGATAAATCAATATTAGCATTACCAGCAAAACTATTATATTTATCACTTCCAAAAAATTCTGCTAAATATGACATGTATTTAGTAGTTAATTTAAATTGTTCTTGTTGCTTATCTGCTTTAGGGAGTATATAATGCAACTTCCCAGATTTTGACGAATAGAACTCTTTTACATTGAAATTATAAATTGGTTGATTATGTGCTAAACTATTTCTTAATAATCCAATAATGTTTAACATTTCTCTCATAACATTTAATTTATTCCAATATTTTTCATTGTCTTCATCTGTATTTAATTTATCCTTATTTAATTTAGCATTAGTAAAATAATTAACACAATTTTCTAAAATATTTTGCATATGACCTTTTTTTAAATTTATTATTAGTTTAATTGTTTCTCCTAATGTTAATTCATTTATTATAATCCAATAAGGTACTGACAATTCTTGATTATTTTTTCTTTTAATTGGATTAGAATGCTTATTAGTTTGCTTATCAAATATTTTTTTAATAGAATTTATTGCATTTGTAATGTTTTTAGGAGATGTATCATATTCATTTATATCAGTAAAAAATGTATCTTTTGCTTCTATATTATTTAGGTACGTAACTAAGACATTCTTTAAACTTTCTTCTATAATTAATGTATATCTCAATAGTATATTTCTAAGTTCATGTTCAAACTTGTATATTCTAATAAAATCACTGTAAATAACTTTATTAGAATATAAGTGATTGTAATATTTAATACCTTTAATTTTACTTTTTAATTCATTATTAGAGTCTGTAAATTTAAAAGTTATACCATATTTTTGACATATTTTAATTAGTATTATTCTATATAAATCATTATTACTAATATCATTTGAAATTGAAAAATTACTTTTATATCTATCGATATCTATTGAATTTATAATATTTTGTTCTATATCATCTATATTTTCAATTCCAGTAGAAAAAATATTTTTGTAAGCATTAATTACTTGATAATAACTATATTTATCAAAACAAGACTTTTTTCTATTATCAAGTATAATTCCTTTATTTTGCAATTTTTTTCTTAATTTTGTATTAGTATATGATTTCATTTGACTGCCTCCTATAAATGTTTTAAAAACTCGAACTTAAATGTTCGAGTTTGGTATCAATTTGGTGGAGTAGAGGGGATTTGAACCCCTGTCCAAACAATTCTATTATAAAACATCTACAAGTTTAGTTAGAATTAAATTTAATATTAGTTACGGATCTAACTCACCAAAAACTAATACGATTCTTATAAAAATTCTTAATAATTTCTAAGAAAAAAATTATTATATATCTTATGTTTATGAACCCTATATTTACCCCATAAGATAAAGTAAATAAGAGCCTTCTTATACCTTAAACTAGGCTGCTACAGGAGCAAAAGAAGCGGAAACGTAATTTTCTCCGTTTATTTTTTTGATGCATTTTAAGTATGCCTACTACTTGCCGTCTTATCTAGTTATTGCTGTCGATACCATGTGCTACCCCATGTGCTTAACATTTTAACACAAAATATAATAATATGCAACAACTTGACTTTTAACTTGTTCTAGTGTATTATAAACCTTAATTAAATGGGGGATAGCTATGAAGAAAAAAGAAGTTGAAAATGAAGTTGAAACTAAAGAAGTAATCAAAGAAGAAAGTAAAGTTAGTATTCATCCTGATTGGGTATCAATTGCGATTAAATTATTGATTTTAATTGGCTTTATCTTTTTATTGATTTTTGCGATAACAAATATTAAAAAAAGTGGAGAAAATAAAACTCTTAATAAAAATATCGAACTTATGCGTTCTAGTGCTTATACTTATTTTAAAGAAGAAGAAAATCGTCCTGTAGAAGAAAATGAAGAAATTGATATATCTTTAGGGGATATGATTGCTTCTGATATGATTGAAGAATTAAAATTGTCTAAAAAAGTGATATGTGATAAAGAAGCTAGTTATATTGCTGTTACTAAAGTTAGTGATGTTAAATATAATTTAGATGTTAATTTAACTTGTGGTAAAAAAAGTAAAACAGAAAATTATATTTTAAATTATAATTCGTTAAAAAATAAAGCAAGTAGTAATAATAAAGAAACTGAAAAAGTAAGTAATACAGTATCTCCTAGTGAGGGAGAAACAACTATGTATGAACAACGAAGAACAATTCAAGCTGAAGCTCGTTATGAATGTCCTGATGGTTTTACACTAGTTGGAACTAGATGTTATAGTAATGTTGCGGTTTTAAAAGCTAGTGCTGTTCCTATTTATAATATTAAACCAACTAAAAATGTTGCGGCTAGTTATCATCGTGAAGAAATAGATTACGAATACGTTGAGCCTATTAAAAATAATGGCAAATTAGTTTTAAAATGTCCATCAGGATACAATTTAGTAAATAATATATGTCAAAAAATAACTAATCCATATCCTAAAAATGTAATATTGTATTCTTGTCCAGATGGATTTAACTTAGTAGGAAATAAATGCGTTAAAACTGAACCTTTAAATATTACAAAAGATGTATATCGTTGTAGTAGTGGAACTTTAACTAGTGATAATCGTTGCCAAATTGTAACTAAAGCAAATGTCTCATGTAAAAGTGGAATATATGATGGTAGCAAAAAAATGTGTTACACAATTGCTAGTGCAACTCCTAATTATAGTGAATGGAAATATAAAGGTATTGTTGACTCTAAAAAAGAAAAGAAAAGTAATGATAAAGTTAGATTTGATTATTTAGGATTATTGACTAACGGTAAATACCGTTATGAAAAATATACCCGAACTATAGTAAGTTATACATGTAGTAATGGTGTTTATATTGGCAATGGTAATTGCCGAAATTATCAAGAAAGTTATCTTCAATATAGTTGTAAAAATGGCACATTAAATGGTAAAAACTGTATCACATATAAAAATGCTTTAAAAGTTTCTAGTGGTTCTAGTTCTTGTTCAAGTGGTTTTGTTAAACAAGGTAATAATTGTGTTAAGACTATAAATCCAACTAGAACTAATAAAAGAACTTACTATTGTAAAAGCGGTTCTACAGTTACAAAAGATAATAAATGTATGACAACTACTAATCCAACCAAGACTGTAGGCAAAGATAGTTACTCTTGCCCAAATGGCTATGAAAAGATTGGTAGTGGATCATCTACTAAATGTCGTAAGAAATTAGTAACACCAGGTTATTATTATTGTCATGATGACGATGCAGTTTTAGATAATGATCGTTGTATTACGGCATCTGTTTCAACATTTAAAGGCTATAAATGTCCAAGTGGTTATGAATTAGCGGGTAATTATTGTTATAAATATACTAATACTGAAACTATTAAAGCAACGAAAATAGCTGGTAATATTATAAATGAAGAAGTCATTTGGAGTGCTTCTAAAAAATTAGATGGTTGGACCTATACTGGTAATTCTAAAAAAGTTTAAGAAGATTTTTCTTCTTTTTTGTTTTATAATATAAATAGGAGTTGATAATATGTCTTGTTTTGAAAAAGTAAAAGAGTTTAAAAAAAAGTATCCTCAGACAATTGCTTGGCGGTTGTATCAAAATTCAAGTATCGTCGAAGAACATTTAAATCCTGATGAAGAAATCCTTTATGCTTTTGCAGGTCAAAAAAATGATAGCTTTCTAGATTTTTTTACAACAGCTGTTGTGGTTTTAACCAATAAACGAATTTTAATTGGCCAAAAAAGAGTTTTATTTGGTTATAGTCTTAATTCCATTACTCCTGATTTATTTAATGATATGCAAATCTTTAGAGGATTATTATGGGGTAAAGTAACAATTGATACAGTTAAAGAAACCGTTATTCTTACTAATTTAGATAAAAAATCTTTAATTGAAATTGAAACAACAATAACTGAATTTATGATGGAAGAAAAGAAAAAATATGGTTACCGAAGAGTTGAAGAAGACTAAATTAAAAAGAAGATTTTATCTATTAGTATTTGTTTTATTAATTGTAGTAATTAGTTGTTATAATTTTTTAAAAGTTAAAAATTATAGTAAAGAATATTCTATAGATGATGTTTTAATTAAAGAATCATATAATAAAGAACAAAATAGTTACTTATTTCATTTTAATTATTTAGATGAAGATTATGTTTATGCTCTTTATAAAGACTATTTTTGGCAGAAGAAGTTAGTTAAAAAAATTGATGTTTTAAAAAATGATAATGAGACCTGTTTAGTTATTAAAAGCGATTATTTAAATTTTTATCCTTTATGTCGAAGTAATGGAGAGCAAGTATCATACTTATTAACTAGTGAGGAAATGAAATCTAATTTTAATTTACCAAATATTACTTATGATGAAGAAACTAAATATAATGATATTACCATTTATAATTATTTTTATCATAATTATTATTTATGGAATTATCGAGGTTTTGATTATTTAAGTTCTACTAAAAATGAGAAAATTGATTTATTTGATAAAGATGTTTATGACCCTAAATTAATTATTAAAACTGATAACTATTTATTTGTACCTGATTATGATTCTAATTATTATTTTTCTAAAGTATATTTAATTAATGCTTTAAATGGTAAAGTAAGTACTTGGGATTTAGATAAAACTATTTATTTTGATAGTATTGTTTTAGGAATAATAGATAATGAAATATATTTATTAGATAAACATGAAAATATGGAATGGAAGCTTAATTTAACTAAAAAGAAAATTGAAAAAATAGGAAGTAAAAATAAGAATGGTTTATTTTATGATAATGAATGGCTTAAGTTAAGTTTAAATAAAATTAATGAAGAAAAAGAATTTAAGGGATTAAAATCTATAACTTATATTAGTGATAATGGTTTAAAAGCTAGTATTTTAGATAATTATATTAAACTTAAAAAAGAAGATGTTAAAATTATTAGTTTTAATAATGATACTGTATATTATTTAATTGATGATGTTTTATATGAATATTCTTTTAATTTTGGAGAAGTTAAATTATTAAGTAGATTTGAATGGAATTTTAATAATTTAAATACTATTTTTATTTTCTAGATATTTGTACCACTTTTAGAAATTTGACATAATTTATACTAGGAGTGATAAAGATGTATGAACATTATATTTTAGAAGAAGGGGAAAATTTAGATACAATATGTAATAATCTTCATTTAGATAAAAAGATGATTATGGAATTAAACCATATTACTAATGAAGATGAAGTTAGAAGTGGAAGGCAAATTAAAGTACCAGTAAGTGATCCTAGTTATTATAATACTTATATTATTGAAAGGGGAGATACCTTATATGGTATAGCAAGAAAATATAATATCAATCCTGAATTGCTTGCTAGTATGAATGGTTTAAATATGGATGATTATATTTATCCTAATCAAGAAATTTTAATACCTAAAAATAATTATAGTTATTATATAACTAAAGAAGGAGATACATTAGATACAGTATCAACTATGTTTAAAACAAATATCTCTAATTTATTAGATAACAACAAGACAATTTATTTGTCTGAAGGACAAATTTTAGTTAATAAAAAATAGCATTATTAGATGCTTTTTTTAATAGCATTTTTTTAGTTGTTATGATATATTTATATCAGTATAAAAGGAGGGACTAAAATTGATACTAAGAAAACCATATGCTTTTTTAATTAAACATTTTAGATTAATTCATCTTGTATTAAGTATCCTTTTTTTATATTTATTATTTCAAACTGGAAATATTAACGGTTTTTTTAATGATTTTGTAAATGCTGGGTATGTTACTAATGAAGTAAATATTGCTAGTACATATATTCATCCATATATATACATTGCTATCATTTTAATATTAGTAATTAATATAGCAATTTTCTTTTTAATGCGTCAAAAAGAAAAAAGTACAAAATTATATATGGGAATAATTACTTTCTATATAGTTTTGTTAATATGTACTTTTATTACAGCTAGTACAATGAAGACTATTGAAACTGGGGAATTATCTTTTCAAGTAGCAAGAATATATAAAGATATTTCTTTTGCAGTTTATCCATTTCAGATTTTTTTCTTTTGTTATGCATTATTAAGAGGTATAGGTTTTGATATTAAAAAATTTGATTTTGAAACAGATGCTAAAGAACTAGAAATAACTGATTTAGATCGAGAAGAATTTGAAATTGTATTAGGTAAAAACAACTATAAATATCAAAGAGGTTGGAGACGTTTAAAAAGAGAGTTTAGATATTATTTTTTAGAAAATAAAATGGCTTTTGTTTTTTTATTAATTATTTTAATGGCAAGTGTAACTGGTATTTTATATTTGAATTTTGGTTTATATCATAAATCTTATGGTGAATATCAAAGTATGAATCATAATGGTTTAAGTATTAAAGTAGTTAATAGTTTATTAACAAATATGCATACTAATGGAAAGTTAATTTCTAAAGATAAATATTATTTAGCGGTTTCTATAGATATAAAAAATAATAATAATAAATCTACAAGATTAGATTTTGAAAATTTTAAAATTTTAGATAATGGTAATTATGTTATGCCTTCCTTAGATCGTTCAACTTATTTTCCTGATTTAGGATTACCTTATACTAGAGATATGGAAATAGAAAGTAATAAAGAAGATGTATATGTATTAGTTTATGAAGTTGATAATATTGATCAACAATATAATTTAAGAATATTAGAATCATTAGAAAATACTTTAATTGGAATAACTCCGATATATAAAACAATTAGATTAAATTATGAAACAATAGTTAATAAATATGATCTTAAAACTTATGAATTAGGTAAAATTATTGATTTTTCTGATACTATATTTAATGTAAGTGAATTGCAAGTTAATAGTTATAGTTTTACTAATTCATATTCTTATAAGGTCAAAAAATGTAGTAGTAAAGATGTATGTCAAGATGTTAATAAAAATGTAACTGTTGATATTACTAAGTATGGATCCAATAAAAAAATTTTAGCATTAGATGTCTTTTTTCAATTAGATAAAACATCATATTATTATCTAAATAAGAAAAGTAGTAGTAGTTTTATTAATGATTTTGTTCTTTTAAGAACAACAGTAAATGGTAAAAGTAAAGAATATACAGTTAATAGTTTAACTCCGAATGAATTAAAGGGAGTATGGTTATTGGCAGTTGATAATGAAATAGAAAAAGCAGAAAAAATCGATTTATTAGTAACTATTCATGGTAAAACTTTTGTGATGAATTTAAAAAATGATAAAACCAAATAATCCTAAATTTGTATATTTATTTTCTTCATTAATAATATTTAATATTTTATATTTATTTTTATCAAATGATAAATTGGAGCGAGTGTCGTAGTTATTTACAACTTTCATTCATAACAAAAGTAGTATTTAATATATAATATGTATTTTTCCCATTGCCAACTTTTTTTATGATTTTTTCTTTTAATAATTCAGATAAAATAACTTTCGATCTAGCGGAAGATACATTAAATAATTTATCAACAGTTTCCCTTTTTATTTTTCCGTATTCTTTTAAATAATCTATGATTTTTTCTTTTTGTGTTTTATCATCTATCAATATTTCCTTGGTTTCTTCTTTGTAGTTTACATTTGGTAGTATTACTTTAAAGGAATTATCACTAATACTAAACTCAGGTTTCAAATGAAATTCATTGTAAATATCTAACATACGTCCAATTCCCGTTCCATAACTTTCTACGTATTTCAATCTATAAAAAATATTAGCAAGATTTTTATTTCTAGGCTGAGAAACTCCAGAAAGTATATCATCAATAGTGATACCAGACATTAATCCGCCTAACGAAACAACTTCTATTCGATTATCAAAAACAGAAATTAGGATACTTCCAGAAAAATTGTAATTTCGATGTTATGAGAAGAAAAAAATTATGAGAAGTTGGACTAAGAAAGTCTTTTTTTATGGGCTTTTTTCTTTATTTA
>CANQSO010000028.1 GCA_947626535.1 uncultured Bacilli bacterium
GAATTAAAATATAGAGACTTTTTTAATAATCCAAATCCTTAATAAGACCACTGTGCAAATAGTGATTTTTTTTTTAATATTATTGAAGTAGAAAAAGTTTTAAAGAAATGATATGATATGGTTAGTTGAAAGGAGTTCAAAAAGATGGAAAATAATTTAGATATTGAAGAGTTAAAATTTAAATATAATTTACAAGATGATATTATATGTAAGTTATGTTCTTTAAAAAATCTTATTGAAGAAAAAAGACAAAAATCAATGAATTATAATGAACTAATTACTTTTTTAAAAAGTGCTATGAATTATGATGAAATGCAAATATGGTTTATTAAACAACAAATTTTAAATATAAATATAACTTTAAATGATGAATTAAAAAAATTTTTTGAATTAAAAACTGATGATGATATTTTAATATTGTATGATGTTGAACAAAATTATAATCAAAATAATATAGATGGGATTAAAAGAGTTCTTGAAAATAGATAAGAAAGAAAATTAAAAATGAAAAAATATGTTTTAAAAATTGAAGAAATGAAATGCGAAGAATGTAAAAAACGTTTAGAAAATTATTTAAATAATCAAGATGGAATTATTAAAGCAACTGTTAGTTTAGAAAAGAATGAAGCTTATATTGAATGCGAAGAAAATATATCAACTGATAATTTAAAACAATTTGTTAGTGAAGTTGAATTTTCTTGTACAAGTATTTTAGATAACTAGTTAATTAATAGTTATCTTTTTTACATATATTTTAATTTAAATACCAAAATAATTATGAGGTATTTGTTATGAGTAATTTAAAAAAATATAATAATAAAAGAAATTTTAATAAGACTAGTGAACCAGTTGGGAAAAGAAAAGTTAAACATCAAAGAAAAAGATTTGTTATTCAGCATCATTTAGCTAGTCATGACCATTATGATTTAAGATTAGAGCTTAATGGTACTTTAAAAAGTTTTGCTGTTCCTAAAGGTCCAAGTTATAAAGTAGGGGAAAAACGTTTAGCCATTATGGTAGAAGATCATCCTTATTCTTATCGTAATTTTGAAGGCATTATTCCTAAAGGAGAATATGGAGGTGGGACCGTAATGATTTTTGATGAAGGTTATTGGGAATGTTATGATAATCCTAATACTTCATTTAAAAAAGGAATAGTTAAATTTAAATTAGATGGACAAAGATTAAAAGGTTCTTGGTCTTTAATTCATTTAAAAGAAAATAACTGGTTACTTATTAAAGAAAAAGATCAATATGCTAATTATACAGATATATCTAAATATAAAACTAGTGTTAAAACTGGTAGAACCATGAAAGAAATTTTAAAAAATAAAACGTTTGTTAAAGATAATGATAAAACTTATATTGAAACAATTGAAATAACTAATCCTAATAAAGTTATTTATAATAAACCTAAAATAACCAAATTAGATATTGTTAAATATTATCAAAAAGTTGCTAAAAGAATGTTACCATATTTAGATAAAAGATTAATTAGTACGATTAGATGTCCTAATGGGATGAATGGTGATAAATTTTTTAAGAAGCATTTAGAAAAGAAAAGAGATGGTATTAAAAAAGTTATTATTCCATCTCTTAATCATAAAGAAGATTACTATTATATTGAAACAATAAGTGGCTTAATTAGTGAAGTAGGAATGAATAGTTATGAATTTCATATTTGGGGTGGACATTTGCCTAGTAATAAGCCAGATATGATGGTTTTTGATTTAGATCCTGATGAAAATGTTAGTTTAAAAAAGTTAAGAGAAGGGGTTAAAGATTTAAAAAGTATATTAGATAGTTTATCTCTAAAATCTTTTTTGAAAACAAGTGGGGGAAAAGGTTATCATGTCGTAGTGCCAATTCATTCTATTAAAAATTGGGATGATTTTAGATTAACTGCTAAGAATATTGCTAAATTAATGGAAATGAAGTGGCCAGATAAATATGTTAGTAATATGAGTAAGAAAAAAAGAAAAAATAAAATTTATATTGATTGGGTTAGAAATAATTATGGTTCTACTAGTGTCTGTCCTTATTCAATTAGATTAAGAGATAATGCTCCTGTTTCAATGCCAATTAAATGGAATGAATTAGATAAGATAAAACCAAATGAAATTACAATGAAAGAAGCATTAAAAAAAATCAATAAAAAAGATCCATGGGAAGGTTTTTTTGAAGTGAAACAATAAAATTATTTTTAATCAACATTAACATTTAGACCATATTTAATAGCTTTTCTTATATTAATTAAGGCTATATCTAATAAATCGTTTCCTCTCATCATTTTATATACATCATGATTTAAGGTGGGAATGCTAACATCAAAACATTTAATATTATTTTTTAAAAATTCCCACATATCATTTTCTATATTACTTGTTGCACTTGTAGAAATAGAAATATAGCTTTCTTTATTTTTTTCGTTATATTTTTTATTAATTAAGGTAATTTTTTCTTTTAATAAAGAATCTAATAAAGGTTCTCCACCACTAATGACTAATCTTTCGGGTAGTAAATTATCAATAAAATCAATAATTTTTAAATATTGTTCTTCTTTCATAATGCCATTATCACTTGAAATACAATAAGGGCATTTTAGAAGACAAGCACTTTTACTTTCATAACATAAATTTTTCATAGGTAAATACCTCCTTTTTATTATTAAATTAAAATAAAATCTTAAATAAGTTTGAATAAATCCTTATAAAAAATATCTAAAAGTTTTTAAGAATTTTTATTCTTCAAATTACGTTACCAAAGAGCAAATGAAAACATAAATAAACTACTCAATAATTAATTTTTTTTTTATAGCAAAATTTAAATTAACTATAATGTAAGCTAGTAAAACATATGTATATTTTCTTGACATTTGCATATACTAATTTGACAAATAATGTATTTTTTGATATATTATTTGTACCAAAAGCACCTATGTGCTTTATTGTGGTGGGTGGATTTATGTTGGTTTATGTACTAATTATATATGCCACATAAAGCTACATTAAAAATGACTCTGATGAATCGAAGTTTTACCATTATTGGTAAAATATTTATGTAGAAACATTGGAGTCATCTTTTTTTATGCTTTGTTAAATCTTTATTTAAAATACTTCCTTTTGTTTTAAATTTCCAATGTCTGTATGAATCTAACCAAATATTTCTTATATTATTTCTTGTTGAAGTTGTTATTCCAATATTAAAATTCGGATAGATATCACAAATGTTTTTATATATTATTTTATATAATTTTTCTTTTGCAATTGTTGTCTTTCCTCGTCTATTTTTCCCAGGTAATTTTACTAAGTTTAAATCATTTAATTTAAAATTCATAGAACCTAAAATAATATCCATACATTGCAAAATTACATGATTTTTTGAATTAATTTCTACAATGTCTTCCTTATTAATATAAATGTTTGTATCAAATAAATTATTGAGATAAAGAATATGGTTTTTAAATTCATTACTTTTTTTAGTAGTATCTGGTAATTGATCTAAGTAAA
The DNA here is from genome assembly GCA_947626535.1 of uncultured Bacilli bacterium. Taxonomy (GTDB): domain Bacteria; phylum Bacillota_I; class Bacilli_A; order RF39; family UBA660; genus Ventrenecus. The sequence goes on from CANQSO010000028.1 coordinate 3,510, forward strand.
GTTTAAAATATATTTCATCATCATCTGGATTTTCATTACAATAACTAATTCCAAATGCATGTTTAATAAATTGATAATATAATAAAAAATACTCTTTTTCATATTTTTCTTTTTCTAATCTTTCAAAAACATAAGCGTTTTGTCTAAACATAATTCTAATTTTAATATCACCATTTTTTATAAATTTAAAAAAGAAATTTATTAGTTCAATATATTTAGGAAGATAAGTTGCAGATACTTTAGACCATTTAACTTCTCCAAAAAAATTTAATTCTATTTTCTTATTATTTAAAGCTTCATTAATTTTTTGTAATTTAGTATAATCTACTAAAGAACCACCATAAAAATTACTGTAATAGTTGCCTCTTTTATATGATTCATCTGAATAAATTAAATATTGTTTTTTCATTTTGCCACGTCCTTTCAAAATACTTTTAAATTTTATGTTATTTGTTTAGATAAGGTAAATTTTTTGAAAAATTACTCGTTATTTTTCTCTTAAAATTATTTTACAACTTTTTTATGAAAACACAATATTTTTACTAGTTTTAACGAATAGAGATATTAAAAAAATGAACATATAAGCAATAATTCATATTAATTTTTTAAAATAGTATTAAAATTAAAACAAGCCCTTATAAATAAAGGACTTGTAAATATCTTTTTGGTAGCGAGAGAGGGGATCGAACCCCCGACCTATCGGGTATGAACCGATCGCTCTAGCCAGCTGAGCTATCTCGCCATTTGTTTAAAACAATTTGATTATAACAAAACTCTTTTTAGACTGCAACTATTTTTTCATGAAATTTGCAAATTATTCTTTTAAATATGTCAAAATGTGATAAAATGTTTATTAAGGATAGGAGGGAAATTATGAGTGGGGAAATGATTATTATTTTAGGTATTGCAGCTTATATCCTTACAATAATTGCTATTATCGTAGCCCTTAATTTCTTATCTAGAAAAGAAAAAAATAGTTATCATAATCAAATCGTTAATTTAGAACGAGAAAAAAATTTAATAATTTCTGGTTCGATAATGAGTGAAATAAATAAAGTTGAACCATTAGTAAATAATGATGTTATGCGTAAAAAATATGATTCTTTTGTAGAACGTTTTAATGAAATAAAAGAAGAAGATGTTGCTAAAATAACTGATGAATTAGTTTTAATAGAAGAATTATATAGTAATAAAGATTATAAACAATTAGCTGAAAAATTAAATGAAGCTGAATTAGATATTTACTATGCTAAAACTAAATCTAATTTTTTACTTGATGAAATAAAAGAAATAACTTTAAGTGAAGAAAGAAATCGTGAAACTATTACGAAATTAAAAGCTAGTTATAGAGAAATATTAAGAAAATATCATGACCATAAAAATGATTATAGTATTATATGTAGTCCTATTGAATTACAATTTGAAAATGTTGATAAGTTTTTTTCAGCTTTTGAAGTATCAATGGAAAAAAATGCTTATCAAGAAGTAGGGAAAATTGTTAAAGCTATTGATGATTTAATAGGTAATTTAAAATTAGTTATTGAAGAAGCACCGTCTATTATTGCACTTGGTAAAAGTATTATTCCTAAAAAAATTGAAGATATTAAATCAATTGCTTTTAAGATGGAAAAAAATGGTTATAATTTAGATTATTTAAATTTAGAATATAACATAACTGAATCTAATAAAAAAATAGCGGATATTTTTCAAAGACTTAATGTTTTAAATATTGAAGATTCGATTTTTGAATTAAAAACAATGGTTGATTATTTTGATTCTATTTATCAAGATTTTGATAAAGAAAGAATTAGTAAGAAAATATTTGAAGATTATTCTCGTTCAATATTAATTAAACTTACTAAATTAGTTAAAATTAATGATGCTTTAATTAGAAAATTAAAAGACATTAAGTATAGTTATGATTTAACTGATGAAGATGTGGAAGTAGTTTTTACCATTAAAAATGAATTAGAAACGGAAAGAAAAGAGTATGATGAAGTAATTCTAAATCATCGGGCTCATAAATCTAGTTTTTCCCATTTAGGTAAAGAAATGGAATTATTAAATTTAAAAGTTAGTAAGAGTGAAGAAAAATTAGATTTTGCTTTAAGAAGTCTAGGTAGCTTAAAAGAAGATGAATTAAGAGCAAGAGACCAATTAGATGAAATGAAACATATTTTAAATCAAGCTAAATTACAAATGCGTTCCTTTAAATTACCAGTTATTCCTGATAATTATTTTGTGGAATTAAGTGAAGCTGTTGAAGCTATTCAAAATTTAGTTGATGAATTAGAAAAGACGCCAATTTCGATTAAAGCTTTAAATATTAGAGTTGATACAGCAAGAGATTTAGTTTTAAAAGTTTATAATACAACTAAAGAAGTTGTTAAAACGGCGAGAATGGCTGAGATGACTATTGTTTATGGGAATCGTTATCGTCCAGTGAAAGAAGAAGTTAATATTGCTTTAAATAGAGCGGAAAATTTCTTTTATCATGGAGAATTTAAAAAATCTTTAGAAAATGCCATTAATGCTATTAATGTTATTGAACCAGGAATATATAAAAAACTACTTAATGAATATCAAGATTAGGAGAGTATTATGCAAAAAATTATGATTGATTTAGATGAAACAATAGTTATGGATGGTTATTTAAAAGCCGTTAATGATTATAAAAATACTAATTATAAAGCTGAAGATATTGATACTTATTATGTTGAAGATATTCTAGGCGAAGAAAAAGAAGCATTTTTAGATCATTTTTATAAGAATGTAAATATTTATGATGATATTAAAGAATTACCTAATGCTATTAGTACAATTAAAGATTTATGTAAATATTATGATGTTTATATATGTGCGGCTTTTGTTGATCCAAGAAGAGTATTAGAAAGTAAAGTATCAGCAATGTATAAATATGAATGGATAGTTAAAAATATGCCTTTTATTGATCCTAGGAAAATAATATTAACTGGTTCTAAAGATGTTGTTATGTGTGATATTAAAATTGATGATAAAGTATCTAATTTAAAAAAAGGTTATGGGAAAGTAAAATTATTGTTAGATCATAAACATAATCAAAAATATGATTTTGAAGATTTAGAATCTTTAGGAATTAGAAGAGTATATAATTGGGATCAAATACGATCTATTTTATTAGAGGGAAGGGAATAGATATGATTTATTTAGATTATAGTGCAACGACACCAGTAAATTATGAAGTTTTAGAATCTTACATTAGAGCTACTAAAGATTTTATGGGTAATCCTAATTCATTACATAATTTAGGAGTTAAAAGTAAAACTTTAATGAATAGTGCGATTAAACAAATTAGTGATATTTTTCATGTTTTAGAAAGTGAAATTGTTTTTACTTCTAGTGCGACAATGTCTAATAATTTAGCTTTAATTGGAACTTGTCTTGCTAATATGAAACATGGTAATCACTTAATAGTCTCTAAATTAGAACATCCTTCTATATATAAAATATGTGATTATTTAGAAACAATTGGTTTTGAGATTAGTTATGTTAATAATACTGATGAAGGTTTAATTGATTTTGATGATTTAAAAAATAAAATGCGATTAGATACTATTTTGGTTAGCATTTGTGCGGTTAATAGTGAAACGGGGGCAAGACAACCTTTAAAGATGATTAGACAAATTATTAAAAAAGAAAATAATAGTACCTTACTTCATAGTGATATGACTCAAGCTTTAGGCAAAGTAGCAGTGAGCCTACATGATGTTGATTTAGCAACTGCTTCATCTCATAAAATATATGGTCCTAAAGGAATTGCGCTTTTATATAAAAGTGATCGGGTAAAAATGAGTCCATTGATGTATGGTAGTGGTTCTATTTATAATCCAGGAACTCCAGCTGTTCCATTAATTGTAGCTTTTTCTAAAGCAATTAGACTTGCTACTACTGATATTGAAAAAAGAGAAAATTTTGTTAGAAGATTAAATACCATGATTGTCGATGATTTAAAAAAACTTGATGGAGTAGAGATAAATCAAACGAAAATATGTATTCCCCATATCTTAAATATTAGTTTAAAAAATATTAAGCCTGAAACATTTATCCATGCCATGGAAGAATATGATATTTATCTTGGTACCAATAGTGCATGTGCTTCAAATGAACTTTCGACTAGTGTAATGGCTATTTATAATGACCGTAAAAGAGCTATGGGTACTATTAGAATTAGTTTATCTCATTTAACAACAACTGATGAAGTGTATCGTTTTCTAACTTGTTTTAAAAAAGTTTATCAAAAGTTAAATAGTTTAATAGAAGATTAACTGCTTTTTAAATTAGCAATTTCATCTTCTATTTTTTTTATGGCTTTTTGTAAGGCATCCATTTTTTCATCATCATTTAAAGGCTGATTATTATTGTTATTATTATCATTATTGTCATTATTATCACTTTGAATGACTGCAACTTGAGCAGCATTAGTTAGTAGATAATCACCGAGTAAAATAATCCAGTTACCGATGGCATTTTGTTCTAAAACATTTAATTCTTCACATAATATAGTGCCAACCACAATTGCTGACCATGAAAAAACAGTAGGATTGATATTTGAGGTAATGTTTTTCAAATAAACAACCCCCTTTTATTAAAATATATGAAAAAAATGAGTATTTCTACTCACTTGTTATCTTCTTTTTTTACTTCGTCTTTTTTACTTTCTTTCTTATTTTCTTTTTTAACTGTTAAGTTATCATTAATTTCATTTAGTTTATGATACATCATAATAACTAATAAAGCACTTTCAAAAATAATTCTTGCTACAACATTACCAATAAATAAATATAATAAAAAGGCAATTACACTAGTGCTTATATAACTAAATGAAGTAATAGTTATAAATATGGCAATAACTAAGTAACAAATTTTTAAAATTGCTTCTAAACTTAAAGTTTTAAAAGATAGAAAATCATATAGTTTTTTAGTAAATCCTTGATAATCTTTAGCATTATCTTTATTTAAAAAAGTAAAATATAATACTATACCTCCACAAATGGCCACTAATAAACTAACAATTACCCATACTCCAGCATTAGTACTACTAGAAGAAACTAATTCTGTACCATAAGAACCATAACGCATGTATATATTCTCCTTTCATAAAAAAATCATATCAAAACTTATGATTAAAGACAAGTAATAAAAGAGTTGTAGACATGTAAAAAAATAGCCTAAGCTATTTTTATAAATATTTTTTTAAATTTTCTACTGAATCTTCTTGCATAGTAACATATTCACTAATTAAATCTTCAACTTCTTGATCAACTTTTTTATTATTTAAAAGTTTTCTTCCTTCAATAATTCCCATGTTGGTACCTTGCATTAATAATTCGGCAATTTTAGAATTACTAGTATCAGTTAAAGTTTTCATTTCAATACCATACCAAGTCATAGCTTTATTCATCATACTAGTTTCTTTAGGATTATCTTCAACTTTATAATTAGCATAAACTTTTCTAATTTTCTTTTCAATATTTTGATATTTTTCATATTGAGTAGTTAAAGATTCTTTAAATTCTTCATCTTCAATTTTATCTAAGATAAAATGAATGGCATCCATCCCCATGCAAGCACCTTTACTTAATTCATCTAAAGCATTAATATTTTCTTTCATATATTTCCTCCTGTAGTTAGATTGGTTTTATTTTTAGAAAATATACTAAAAAGATAAGCAAAAATTATAATAAAACATAAACTACCCTAGGGAGGTATTTGTGATGAACAACGAATATCAAAAAGCTTATGAATATGTAAAAAATGCTCAAAAAAGAGGTTTAATTCAAAATTGTTGTTGTAATATAAGAACAATTACGGGCCCAACGGGACCAGCAGGACCAGCAACAATTGAAATAGATGAGACCCAAACTGGGGAACCAGGAGGTATTGCTAGTGTTACTAATATTGGTAGTAATGAAAATGTAAAACTTTCTTTTGTAATACCAATGGGACCAACAGGACCAATCGGTTTAGAAGGGCTACAAGGACCAATGGGACCAAATGGACTTCCAGGACCTGCTGGGCCAATGGGACCTATAGGGCCAACGGGAGCAACAGGGCCGGCAATTAGTTTAGAAATCGGTAATGTTACAATTGGAGATTCTATTTCGGATGTTAGTATTGATGATGTTGGAACGGGAAGTGACCATGTTTTAAATTTTGTTATTCCCAAAGGAGAGACGGGACCAGAAGGAGCTACTGCTCCATAATGTAATTTCTATAATAATATTATAACGATTAATAAAACATGTGATATAATTAAAACAAGTAATAGTTGGAGGTTATAGGTTACAATGAATTTTAATTATAAATTAACAGATAACGTATTAAATTTTATTAAATCTTCTTTATTAGAAGAAGTAAATATTGGTTGTTCGGATTCGCAAGTATTTAAAATAAAAAAAGAAGATGATACATTCTTTTTGAAAATAGCCAAAAAAGGGTTATTAACAAAAGAGTATGAAAAATTAAAATGGTTAGACGGAAAATTAAATGTTCCTAAAATAATCTTATATGATTTTACTTTTGATACTGAATATCTTATAACTGAGTCAATTCATGGTGAAATGGTTTGTTCACCATATTATTTATCCAACCCAGATATTGGGTTAAAAGTAATAGCTGAAGCTTTTAATCAAATATATAAAGTAGACATTAAAAATTGTCCATTTGATGTTTCTATTAATTATAAATTAGATTTAATTTCTGATAATGTTAAAAATAATTTAGTTAAAGATGAAAATTTAAAAGAAGAAACTTTAAAAAAATATGGAAGTGTGGAAAATGTACTTGAATTTTTAAAAAGCAATAAATTTAATGATGAAATATGTTTTTCACATGGAGACACAAGTTTACCAAATATTTTTGCTTCTCAAGATAAATTTACAGGTTTTATTGATGTTGGCGAATGTGGCCTAGCTGATAAATGGTTTGATTTAGCTATTTGCGAAAAGTCAATAAAAAGAAATTATGGCGAAAAATATATTGATGAATTTTATAAAGAATTAAATATTATTCCTGAACGTGAAAAAATTGATTATTATTTATTAATGATGGAATTATATTTGTAAAAGATTTCTAATTAAGAAATCTTTTATCTTTTTTAGAATAAAATTATAAGGGGCTATAAATTGTGAAAAAAGAAAAAATAAATTATATATATACAGAAGAAATAAAAATAAATAAAAATAAAATTACTAATGAAGAATTAAAAGTTATTTTTAATCAAAAATTTTTTAAAACAATAATGAAAATAGAAAAGCCATATGAATAATAAAGTAGCATTATATTTAAGATTATCTAAAGAAGATTTAAATAAATTAGATAAAGAAGAAAAATCGGAAAGTATTAAAAATCAAGAAATTATGTTAAGAAATTATGCTTTAGAACAAGGTTTAGTAGTTGTTGGGGTTTATGATGATGAAGATTATTCTGGTTCAGATAGGGATAGACCAAACTTTAATAAAATGATAAAAGAATGTGAAAAGGGAAATGTTGATATTGTTTTAGTAAAAAGTCAATCAAGATTTGCAAGAGATATTGAACTTATTGATAAATACATTCATAATAAATTTATTGAATGGGGTATTAGATTTATATCATACATTGAAAGAATTGATAATACCAATTATGCTACTAAAAAAACTAGTCAAATAACTGCTATGAAAGATGAATGGATGCTTGAAGATACTTCAATAAATATTCGTCAAACCCTAAATTCTAAGCGAATTAATGGAGATTTTACTGGTAGTTTTGCAGTTTATGGATATATGAAAGATCCAGAAAATAAAAATCATTTAGTTGTTGACCATGCCGTTTCTGATAATATTATTAGAATATTTTTAGAATATAATAAAGGCTATGGTATGAATAAAATTGCTAAAGGTTTAACAAATGATAACATTTTAAGCCCATTAGAATATAAATTATTTAATGGAAGTAATTTAAAACTTCCTATTGTAAAATATTATAATGATTATTCTTGTATAAATAAAGTGGGAACTTATATTATTAAAATTAAATATCAAAATAATGAAAAACAAATATTAAAAAATCTTACAACAATTGAAATTTTAACAGATAATATTTTATTTAATAATAAACTAGATATTTCATTAAATAAAATTAAAAATAATAATATTAAAATATATTATTCAACACATAATTTAGATGAATTAAACATTAAAATTAAAAATGATAGATTAATATTTAATAATATTGATTTTAATAATAATTTAATGTGGAAACCAGTTAATGATTTAGAAATACTTCCTAAAAATATTACTTGTCTTGCTACTAATATAAAAGAATTAGATCGTACACATGAAATTTTTTATGAATTCATTGTATCTTTAAAAGAAAATAGACAACATTTAAATTATTATTATAAAGTATATCCAATTTCTGATAATGAAAACACTAAATTAAAATATGAAGTAAAAATTAGGAATCGTCATCAATGGTGTTCTTCAACAATTAAAAAAATATTAAAAGATGAAACATATATTGGTAATTTAATTCAATTTAAAACAACAACTGTTAATTATAAAAATCATACAATTATTTATAATGATAAAGATACTCAAATAAAAGTTTTAAATACTCATGAGCCTATTATAAATCTAGATTTATGGAATGAAGTTCAGAATAAATTAAAACAAAGAAAAAAAAGTTGTAAAAATGGTCAAAATCATCTTTTGGCTAATAAAGTTTATTGTGAAAATTGTCATAGAGTATTTTATAAGTGTGGAAAAAATGATGAAAATGGGTTTGCTTATTTATGTTGTAAAGATAAAGTTAATAAATGGGCTAATTGCAGTAATAATAAATATATTAAAGAAAAGTTTTTACAAGAATTTGTAATAGTTAAAATAAATAATCTTTTAAGAAAATATTATGATTTAAAAAAACAGAAAGAAATTAATGATTGTATGATAGAAAGTGATTTATTTAAAGTACGAATTAATAATTTAAATAAAGAAAAAGAAAAAATAAATAAAGAATTATTAAATAAGAAAATTTATTTGCAAAGTTTATATGAAGATTTAAAGAAAAAAATACTTGATGAAGAACAATATTTTACTTTAAAAGAAAAATATCAAGATGATTATAATCTTTTAGAAGAAAGAATTAAAATTATAGATAATAATTTGCTAAGTATTCAAAAATTCAAAAAAAAATTAAAGAATAATAGTTTATTTAAAAAGTATATTAAAATTAATGAATTAAAACCTGAAATAGTAAATAATTTGATTGAAAAAATTATTATTGGAAATTATGATAAAAAGAAAAATGAAAGGAAAATTCATATTATTTGGAATTTTGATTAAAGAAGAAATTTTGATATGGAGCTACAGGTCCCACGGGACCTAGTGGAACAAGCGTTACTATTTTAGGTTCATTTGATACTGAAGAAGATTTAAGAAAACAATATCCAACTGGTAAACCTGGTGAAAGTTATTTGGTTGGAGATAATCTATTTGTTTGGGTAAATGGTGATTGGCAAGATGTTGGTATGATAAGAGGGCCAGAAGGAAAGATGGGCCCAACAGGGCCAACAGGGCCAACTGGACAAAGAGGAATTCAAGGGCCTCAAGGAATAGCTGGTGTAAGTGGAAGTGATGGACCAACGGGGCCAACAGGACCAACTGGACCTACAGGCAATCAAGAAATTGGTAATGCTTATATAGTTACTTTTAATACCAATAAAGAAGCTGGCGTGCCAATTGGCTCATATCATCGTCTTCCTCTAGAACGAAAGGATATTGATAATGTTGATATTTGTACTTTAACTCCTAATAATACAATTTTATTTAATCAAGGTGGGGTATATAAAGTAAGTTTTATTGTTAATGTGCAAGTTAATGATAATATGACTACTTTAGAAGATATGACTTATTCTGTCGGTTTAAAAAAGATGTTTGAAAAAATTATTTATGCTGGTGATGCTGTTTATGCTAATCCTGGTGATAAAAATATTAAATTAGTTGGTCAAGGACTAGTTGTAATTAAAGAGCCGATTAAAGAAGAAATGGAATTAGTTAATTTATGTAATCATGATATTGTTTTAAATAGTCCTTCAATAGATTATTTATCAACGGAATCTTATTTTGCTAATCCTATAATTTCAATGGTTATTCAATATTTAGGTTAATTAAACAATTTGCTTTACATCATTTTATGATGTATGGTAAAATTTGTTTAAGCCGATTTAGTACAGTGGTAGTACACATGCATGGTAAGCATGAGAGATCAGTTCAATTCTGTTAATCGGCACCAGTTGGATACCAAATTCGGACTTTTATAGTTCGAGTTTTAAAATGTGTGAATTTATGCTATAATTCTTTATAGTTTGAATTAGTATTTTTGCTAATTTGAAAATACATATTATTATTGTCAATAATAATATGCTATGTAGGAGTAATAATTATGTTGTTAAAAAATTGTATTTATTGTACCATGTATTAGTACTAGATGTTGCTAAAGGTAAAAGCATGTTTATGTTATCTAGTGATGCTGGTGACGTTTTATTAGAACCTATTGAATACTTATATAACTTATCTAATTTCAAAAAAATAGATTCTTATATTTCTGATTTAAACATAAAAGATAAATTAACTATTGTTATGGAAGCAACTGGTATCTATCACAAAGCACCCGAAAGATTTTTCAAAGAAAATAATTATCATGTTATTGTTTTTAATCCTTTAATTGGAAAAGAATTAACTAATACTATTCGTAAAACAAAAACTGATAAACAAGACTGCATTAAATTAACTAATTTATTTTGGAAAGGTTCAATTCCTGATAGGAATTATACAGATGAAGATATTTATATAAGATTAAATGAATTATCTAGACAATATCATCATTTAGAAGAAGG
>CANQSO010000029.1 GCA_947626535.1 uncultured Bacilli bacterium
AAAATAGCATTTATTAACTTATTTTTATCTAGTTTTCCTTTATATTTAAGGCAGGCAATATTCCCATCAAATTCTACCTCTAAAATATTTTTTATTTCTAATAAAGTATTTCTTATAGTCATTTCACAATGACTACAATTCATACCTTCAATTTTTATATATATTTGTTTCATTTTAATTTTCCAAATAAAGAAAAAATATCATCTACTATGTCTAAATTTCCTTCACTTATTTCCTCTACCATACAAGATTTCATATGACTCTTTAATATTTCATTACCTAAACTCTTTAAAGCATTTGTAGTAGACGCTACTTGTAGTAATACTTCATCACAATATCTATCATTGTTAATCATTTGTTCTATTCCATTTACTTGTCCAGAAATAATTTTTAATCTTCTAATTAAATCCTTTTTTTCTTCTGGAGTTCTATGTTTTGATTTAGAACAGTTCTCACATTTCTTCTTCATTTTATATCACCCATGCTATATTATAGAGTATAGGGGGTATCCCTGTCAACAATATTAAGAAAAACAAATATAGATTTTGCTAATAATATTGTAATTTACTTTTTTATATTTCATCAGATAATAGAAAATCAATAATATTTTTATGGATAATTCCATTTTGAGAATAACTTAATGTGTCCATAGAGATAACATATTTTGGATAATTATCTTTAATATTATCAAATGCCCCAAACTCTCTATTAATAACATCTTCATCAGCTAATAAATACGCTACTTGAACATATATTTTCTTTTCAAATTTAGTAGCTATAAAATCTATTTCTTTTTCACCAATATTTCCAACATTTACATTATATCCTCGAGAAATAAGTTCATTATATACAATATTTTCTAATTTAAATCCTATTTGTTCTTTTCGCCCTTCACTAATTATTTCTGTAAAGCCTAAATCAGCGACATAATATTTATATTTACCTGTTAAGATACGTTTACCTCTTATATCATATCTTTCAGCTTTTCTAACTATTAATGATTCGGTAATATATTCTAGATAATTATATATTGTTTCTAAAGATACTTTTCTATTCTCACTTTCAAAATACTTTACAAGTGAACCAGCAGAAAATGTTTGAGCTGGGGTTGTTATAATATATGTTATTATTCTATTAAATAAATCAATATCTTTTATTTTATATCTTTCAATTATATCCTTTATAACTATTGAATTGTAGACATCTTTTAAATAATTTTTAATTTCTATTTCATTATTTTGACTAAATCTTTGAGGCATTCCACCCCATTTAATATAATTATCAAATAATTCTGCTAATTCATATTTATTTTTATTTTCATTATTAGTTAATTCACATACTTCTTTAAAAGTAAATGGATAGATATTAAAACTTACATATCGACCAGCAATAAGAGTTGCTAGTTCACCTGATAATAATTTGCTATTAGAACCAGTAATAAATATCGATATTTTGTCTTTATATTTAGCCTTAAATGAATTTATAACTTTTTCCCAATCTAAAACATTTTGAATTTCATCAAAAAATAAATAATATTTTTGATTTTTTTTGATTTGTTCAGAAATATAACTATTTAAACTATCTGGACTTGCATATTTCATATTTTCGATAATTTCAAAATTTAGATATATTATTTGCTTATCTTTTATACCCTGTTCTTTTAATTCTTCCATAATTTGAAGAAGCAATATTGACTTACCACTTCTTCGCATTCCAGTTATTACTTTTATTATATCTTGATTATAAAATCCACGAATGTCTTTTAGATATTTTTCTCTTTTTAACATTTGAAATCACTCTTTTCAAAAACATTATATTATATTTTTTTAAAAAAGTCAATTTTTTACGATATAGAGTAAAAAATTGACTTTTTTGATATTTTTTTACGATTGCCTTATAAATAAACTTTTTATTAAATTATAAAAGCAAAAATTATAGTAAGCATTTTATTACTAAAAATTTTTTTGCTTAATATTCTCATTACTATAAAAAAGCTTAACGAAAAAGATTTATAATAAAATTAAGAGGCTAAAATCTCTTTTTAAATGCAATATGATTATATAAGTGTTATAATAATGTTGGTTATAATTTTATTTTGAATATGAAAGGACATGATAAAAATGGAACAAAGCAAATTAGAAACAATCTCAAATTTATTTGAGGGAAAGGAAATAAGAAGTATTTGGGATAGCGAAAAAGAAGATTATTATTTTAGTGTTGTTGATGTAATTGGAGCATTGACTGACAATAACTATGAAAAATCTAGAAACTATTGGAAATGGTTAAAGTACAAACTAAATGAAGAAGGTAGTCAGTTGGTTAGTAACACTAACCAACTCAAAATGAAATCTAAAAAGGATGGAAAATTTTATAAAACTGATACTTTAGATACTCAAAATATTTTAAGACTTATCGAATCTATTCCATCCCCTAAAGCAGAACCTTTTAAAGTTTGGCTAGCTAACTTAGGAAGTGAAAGAATTGATGAAGTTTTTAATCCAGAAATTGCTATTAATAGAGCAGTTAGTTACTATAGAAATTTAGGATATAGTGATGATTGGATTAAAAAAAGATTAATAGGAATTGTAGATAGATTAAAACTAACCGATATATGGAAAGATGGAGGTATTAAAGAACCTATTCACTATGCACGACTTACTAATGAAATATATAAAGGTTGGTCAGGAATGAAAGCATCAGAATATAAAGATTTTAAAGGTCTTAGAAAAGAATCTTTAAGAGATAATATGACTGATATCGAAATACTTCTTACCGATTTAGGTGAAATTGCTACTCGTGATATAGCAACATCTGAACACCCTCAAGGATTTAAAGAAAATATGAAAGTAGCAAAACGAGGCGGAAAAGTTGCTAATGGGGCTAGAATTTTATATGAAAAAGAAACTAAAAAGTCAGCAATAACCAATAAAAATGCTCTTAACTATCAATATAAAGATGAAAATAATTTAATTGAAAATAATCAAAACAATTAAAAAAGGTAAAGTTTTTTACTACGCAGTGTAAAAAAAATTGACTTTTTGCTAATTTTTTACGATTAGTTGATTAAAAATTAAAGCATAAAGTAAAAATTCTAGTACACCCCCTTTACTAGAATTCTAATTTCATTAGATATAACTATAAAATATATTTTCTTACTTTTTGTAATATTTTTTCATGTGATATTCCATTTGTAATAATTGCCCCTTTTATATCACTATCATAACGTTGTTCTTCACCATATATATTTGTGACTTTACCACCTGCTTCTTTAACAATAATATAAGAAGCTGCTAAGTCACAATTACCATGACTAGTTCCAGGAAATATATCACATGAAAAATCTCCAGTTGCAATAGCCATACAACTTCTTGCTACACTTCCAATAGATGAAATTTTTGAAGAAGACTTTAACTCTTTTATCAATGAAACTTCATCTATTATATTATTATTAAATATTTCAATATTAGCTCGATATCCTAAATCACCTAAATCTTTATCATTTACGTGAATTTTAACATTATTACAATAAGCGCCTTCTCCTTTTATGGCCGAGTACATTTTATCTTCATTAGCATTATATATCACACCAACAATAGGTTCACCATTATGAACTAAAGCTAGCGAAAAGACAAAGACAGGAATATGATTAACATACATACCGGTTCCATCTAAAGGATCACATACCCATACATATTTTGAATCTTTTTTTAAACTTTCTTCTTCACCAATAACTGAATGATTCTGATATTTTTCTTTTACTTTTTCGATTAGATAACTGTTTATTTTTTTATCGACAAGGGTCACAACTGTTTTATCTTCTTTATAATTTAAATCAATATTGTCATTGTAAAATTCCAACATTATTTTTCCAGCATATAAAGCAATTTCTTTAGCAAATTCTAAATAATCATTAAGCATAAATCCACTCCTATAAATTACTATATTCTTCATCTGTTACTGGTTCTAGCCAAATGTTTTCCGTTTCTTCGCCAGGAATTTCGACTGCTATATGACTAAACCAAGAACCGGGCTGAGCACCGTGCCAATGTTTGACATTAGCAGGTATTACAACAATATCTCCAGGAGATAATTTTTGAACATCTTTGCCTTCTTCCTGATAATATCCAAAACCCGCAATACAAATTAAAACTTGTCCTCCACCAGATTTAGCTTTATGGATGTGCCAATTATTACGGCAACCTGGTTCAAAAGTTACATTCATAAAACCTATTCCATTATCTGTTTTAGCTAACATATTAATATAACTTTGCCCGCTAAAATACTTAGCAAAAGCATCATTTGGATTTCCTAATCCAAACACATTTGATTTTTCAAATTCTTCCCTACTCATAAACTATCCTTCTTTCTTTTAAAATATTAATTATTACCTACAATAAGTATATCACAAAATTATATATTTCTAAGACATTTCTTACTGGATAATCTAGCAAATTATAGAAATTAGAAGTTCTTATAATTTTTGTTCATTTATATTAGTTGTTTCAATAACATAATTAATTTCATTAAATTTAAATTATAGTCTTAATTTTAAAAAAATAGCATAAGCACTCTTGTTTTATAAAAAACTAATTTGATTATTTATCCAACTTTGTTGTTTAGCTAAAGTTATTTTATCTTCTTTTTCTAATTCGCCAATTAAAAAAGGTGAACTTGGATTATGCTTTTTCATATTTTCTTTTACTAATTCTTGATTCATATTAGCATAACAATACTTACAAAAATGCATACACGTATTATAAGCTCCTATATCATTTCCCATTAAGCAATTACATTCCATTCTTTTACTATTATTTTTAGGAGAATCTAACTTATTATTTATTGCTTTTGCAACAATTTCTTTACTCATGCATCCCGTTATATCTAAACCATAATCTTTTAAAAATGCTTGTTCACAACAAGCATGAACTACTATATCATTTTGTTTTCCTATTTTAGAAAAAGCCTTAGCAATTGCTATTTGTTCTTCTTTTGTTGGTGATCTTAAATTAGGAGCATTTCTTTTAACCTTTTCATACTTATCGATAAAACTAATAGTACAATCTTCTGTATAACCTTTTAGCTCACTTAATAGCTTAGCAAAACATTTAATATGCATATTTACATCAAATTTTTCATTAATAAATATTGGGTCATATCTAATGGCAACAGCTTTTTTACCTAAATGTTCTGATAATATTTTAAAATCATTTATTACTTGCTTTTTATCTGGAACATTTGGTTCAATATCTTTACCATAAGGAGTAATTGTCACAAACCAAAACTGTTTATAATTATCTAATTCTTTTAAATAAGGAATTAGTGGATGAGGATTTTTAGTACAAAAAGCTAAACAATCAACTACATTTGAATCTAGACTATACTTTGTTACTTGATGTCTATAATAAGGATTTCTAACATATACATATCCCTCTTTTATTCTATTTAATAACCATTTAGAATAAAAAGCTGGTATATCCGTTCGCATTCCTGTATTTATTATCATTTTAAAATCCCCTACCTCTTAGTTTATAAATCTATTAAACTATTTTCAAAATCTTTAACATAATATTTTATATTTTTTGTTCCTTTGGAAATAAATGTATGTCCTTCTTCTTCAAGTAATCTTTTTTGTAATTCTATTGCTATTGTTTTTTCATCTTCAATAATTTGAATTTTAGGCATATCTTTATTATTTTTCATCAGTGCATTAAAATCTTTTTTACTTTCATTAGCCATATTATTTCGCCACTTTCTATATTATTTATCGTACTTTTTCAAATAATATTTGTTATCTTTTGTTTTAACTAATATCTTATCTTTTACTAATTGTTCAGTCACTTTTGGAAAAGCATTAGGATTAATTACTTTTATTTCTTCTAGCGTTTTGGCAGTTTCTTCTGATATTGACCCACTTTGCTGTAATTTGTTAATAATAATTTTTCTTCTCATTAATAATACTGGTACTAACCCCATATTTTCCATCTCCATTCAACTTTAAAAAATCTTTTTTCCTTAAATATTATACTATAAAAAGCAAACTTTATATATTGTTTGCTCATACAAATAATAATTCTTATCTTTTCTATATTTTTATTTTCTGAAGATGCTTACAAATTCATTTTCTTTTTATAGATATCATATAATCTAGTATCATTTTCTATTTCAAGATTTCTATCAAACACTTCTTCTTTAGTTTCAAGATTAATCATATAATACTCATCATATTAAATGATTGTTCCCATAACATTAGCTTCAACTCTTCTTATTTTAACATTTTCTCTATTATCCATGATATTTCTCCTCGTAATGACAATTTGAATAGTTGTTCGGAAATTCCGAAAAACTTAAATCACTTTATACAGTTTTCTAATTCTATATTATTCGCTTCTAAGAGCTTCAACAGGATCTTTTTTAGATGCTGCTCTTGCTGGTATTAAACCACCAATCAAAGTTAATAAAATTGATAATCCAACTAATATTAAAGCATTGTCGAATGGTAAAGCCGCTGCTAGAGGAATATTACCTGTAAAGTGATGTAATACACTATTGATTATTGGAATTAATGAATAAGAAATTCCTATTCCAAATAAGCCAGATAATAAACCAATAATAAAGGTTTCAGCATTAAATATTGAAGAAATGTTACCTTTAGAAGCACCAATTGCTCTTAAAATACCAATTTCTTTGGTTCGTTCATAAACAGATATATAAGTTATAACTCCAATCATGATACTAGATACTACAAGAGAAATAGATACAAAGGCTATTAATACATAACTTACCGCATTAACAATCGTTTTAACAGAAGACATTAAAATTCCAGTTGTATCTGAATAATTTATTTCTTTTTCTTTATCAACTTTCTTATTATAATCATCTATAAATGATAGAAAATGATCTTTACCTTCAAAACTATTAAAATATATGGAAATATATGTTGGTTCTTCCTTATCTTGATAGCCTAAAGAAATTAAATTAGTTTTTTGAGTAGATTCGGTTGGATTCATCATAGCACTTACCACTCTAGCAAGTTCATCTTCACTAAAGTTAAGGGTAAAAGCTGAAGTTATTTGATCTTGATCAACATTAAATGATGAAGCAAAACTACTGGTTATATTACTAGTTAATTCTCCTACCTTAGTTAAAACTTCTTTTTTAACTTTGGCTTCAGTCATAGCTCTTGCCATAGTTTCATTCGTTCCTATTATGGTAGCATTATTCATATATTCAGAAATAATTTTATCTTTTAATTCTTTAATCATGGCTTCTATTTGAGCTTCACTATTTAATAATGAATTTAAGTCTCCTTTATCAGAAGGAATCCCAGGAAAAGGTACTTCACTTTTATTGTTTGACTCTTCTTTATCAGAAGGAGTTGGTATTTCACTTTCATCATTTGAATCTTCTTTATCAGAAGGAATTTGTACTTCACTATCCGGTTTAGAATCTTCTATAGGAGGAACTACAGGGTTAGTCATTTGGCTATAAAGTGGTATATACATTTTTAATAAACCATTTAATAAACTACTATATGTTGCTTTTAAAGTATCTTTAGGAATTACATAATCTTTCTCCATATTTGCTAAAGCATTTAAAACATTAGAAGTTTCTAAATAATCAGCCACCAACTTATCAACATTCTCTACGGTAGTATCTTTATCTACTTTATTAAGTATTTCAGTAGCAAAAGTTTTTAAATTATTACTAAATAAATTCTTAGCTGGAGTAGTGTCAGTCGTTATCGAATTATTTATTTCTTCCATATAATTTTTAGTTTGTTGTTCAAGGGCTTGTTGATCAATATTAATATTAAATGCACTCTGTAATTTTTCACTATCAACTTTAACTAAATCAGCAAATTCAAAATCAAAATCATTTTTTTTACTATCAAATCTATTTCCCGAAAAAACATCAATTTCATTATTATCTGACTGTCTCTTTACAACATCAGTTTCACTAGCATGATTAATAATATAATCTATTAAATCAGAAGTATACGCAACACCAGGACTTAAAGACATTGATGATACTCCTTCTTTTGGACTTACTATACCTACTATTTTTAATTTAGTAGCATTATCATATAAATTTTTCATATAATCTTCATCATCTGTCATATCTTCATATACATCATACTTAGAATTATATTTATATGTTTCTGATGCCATTATTAATCTTAAATCAATATTCATTAAATCTTCATAAGTAAAAGTTAAAGGTTCATTATTTATATCTACTGTTTCACCACTCATTATAGCTGTAACCATTTTAGTAAGTTCTTCGGTATCTCTTAAACCTAGAGTATAAACAAGCAAATCAGAAATAGCATTTGGTTCTGATAAAACAATCATCATTTCATCATATTGTTCTGGCCATCTTCCTGCTAAGACATCATAATCATTTATAATCTCATCACGATTATCAACCATTTGAGAATAAATAGAAGTCATAGAAGAGTAAGAACTCATTATACTACTACTTCCCATTATTGAACTAAATAAATTACTTGGATTAAGTTTCGCTAATTTATTCGTAGCATCTATGGTATAAATATTTGGACTAACACTATAAGAATATTGAATATTTGAGACATCTTCTTCAATCTCACTAGCATTTTTTTCTAAATATTGTTTAAAACTTTTTAAATCATTGGTACTAACACTTGAAAGCATTGAAGTAATAGTTTGTTGTTCTTTTACTTCGTTAGAATTACCTTTATCATTACTAGCACTTCTAAGTGATAATAAAGCACTGGTTATATCAGCAGATTCTTGTTGAATTGTTAAAGGATATGATGTTAAAGTATCTTCTTGAATTGAATCGACATAATATTGAAAACCGGTTGAAACAGCCAGAATTAAAGCAATTCCAATAATGCCAATGGAACCTGCTACAGACACCAAAATTGTTCTTGCTTTTTTAGTCATTAAATTATTAAAAGATAAAGATAAAGCAGTTAAAAATGACATTTTAGTTTTCTTAGATTTATTACTAGCAACACTGTCTTGCTCTTTAGTATTTATTTTCCCATCATATGGATCGGAATCCGAAACAATTTTTCCATCTTTAATATTAATTATTCGACTTGAATATTTTTCGGCAAGTTCAGGATTATGAGTAACCATTATAACTAATTTATCTTTAGATATTTTCTTTAATAAATCCATTATTTGAACAGATGTATCGGAATCTAAGGCTCCCGTTGGTTCATCAGCTAAAATTATTTCAGGGTCATTAATCAATGCTCTAGCAATGGCGACTCTTTGCATTTGTCCACCTGATAATTGATTAGGTCTTTTATTAATATGTTGCTCTAATCCAACTTCTTTTAAAGCCTTTTTGGCTTTTTCTTTTCGCTCTTTTTTAGATATTCCTGATAAAGTTAAAGCAAGTTCAACATTTTTTAAAACGGTTTGATGACTAATTAAATTATAACTTTGAAAAATAAAACCTACCCGATGATTACGATAAGAATCCCAATCTCGATCTTTAAATTTTTTAGTACTTATCTCATTTACAATTATATCTCCCGAAGTATATTCATCTAATCCGCCAATAATATTTAAAAAAGTAGTTTTCCCAGAACCAGATGGACCCAATATAGACGCAAATTCATGACGTCTAAAATTTACACTAACATTATCTAGTGCTTTTTGGGAAAATCCTTCTGTATTATATATTTTACTAATTTTCTTTATTTCAATCACAGCTATCACCTTGATTCCTTATTTATAAACTATTTCTTTAATTTCTATTGAATAGCATATATTACAATTTTATTATTAAATTACTAAAAAGTGAATATCTTTTTGTAATATTTTTTTTTAAATAGTGATATTTTCATAATTATATCATGAAAAAAGTAAATCAAAAACATGATTTACCTAAAATTTTATCAATCTTCTATTGGTTCTAATTTAAAAATATCTAATTCACAATCCATAACCCACGCATCAATATTTGCTTTTATAAATTCTTCAGCACTTGTTCCTAATTCATCCATATCTATTGAAACTTCGTAACTTATAAAACCATAATCTTCTTTTTGAATATAAAAAGAAGTATAATTATCTTTTTCTGGAATTAAATATATTATAAAATTTGATTCTTCCCATTTATAGGTATATTTTTGTACTGTTAAAGTTTCTTGTTTCATATCATACTCCATTTCATAAAATTGTTTTAATCAATATCACAGCCAACATCTTTGTGGTTTAGATCTTTATAAATCGCATAAGTTAAACACTTTAATCCACCATGACACATCTCAGCGTGTTCGCAATCTGAGCAATCATCTGGAATTTTCTTTTTTCTTAATTCTTTTAACAATTTGCTATTTTTATATAAATCATACATTTTATTTTCAAATAAATTACCTACGACTATTGGCATCCTTCTACAAGGAACTAAATCACCATTTTCCATAACAGTTAATAAAGTATCTCCTGCTGTGCAACCATAAGCGAAATCGTTAGTCATCTGAAATTGCAAAGCTCTATACATTGAGATCGTAGTATGATTATTTTTTAATTTCTTTAATTTATTTCTCTCTTTGCTCATAATAGATAAATATTCCCTTGTTTGCTTGTAATTTAATGCTAAATCTTTATCTTCTGAATCACCTAAAGGAATATACCTATCAGACCAAACATTGTTCACATCATATTTTCTAGCATATTTAACAACCTTAGGGAATTCTTTATAATTTAATTTAGTAGCAGTAAAGGAGATAGAGGTAAAAATATCTTGATTTCTTAAATTAACAATTCCCTTTGCAATTTTGTTATAAGTACCTTTACCTCTAATATAATCATTTGTTTTTTTGCCACCCTCTAAACTAACTTGAACATAATAAGGATTATAACTTTTTATTTTTTTTGCGATTTCCTCTGTAATAAGAGTCCCATTTGTAAGTATTGAAAAAGTAATTAAATCTTTATCTTCTTTGATAAGATCTAAAATTTTAAATAAATGGGGATTGCATAATGGTTCTCCACCAGTAATGTTTATATGACCTTTCATTTTTAATCTCTTTAATAACTCTTTAAATTGATTATATATATCAACTAACTCTTCATATTTTAATTGAATAGGTTTATGAGATTCTTGATAACAATGTAAACATTTTAGATTACAGTTTTCACTAAGATGCCATTGTAAAACAAATCTTTTTACCAAGAACCACCACCACCACAAGAAGAGCATCCTCCTCCACAGGAAGAACATCCTCCTCCACAAGAAGAGCATCCACTAGAACCACTACTGCTTGAAGAATGAACTGGTTCTGGATAATATACATTATCATATAACGAATAATAAGAATAGTCACTTCCATAGTTGAATGTTCCCATATCCATTTCAGGGACAGGAATATTTTCAAATTTCTTTATCCATTTTTTAGAAATATTCATAGCATAAGTATATGGAAGAATGTTGTAAAAGTAATTTGGATTTTCAGCAACTAATGCTTCTAATCTTGGCTTTTCTGCCGTAACTAAGAAATGTCTAAACCCTTTTACTCTAGCAGTAATATATTCACCATATTCAGTTTTTCTTTTCATAAATAATGTAAAGAATAAATTTATTAAATTACATACAAATGATAAATAGTACAAAATACTCCAACTAGGATCTAAGTCTTCTACATATCTATAAGAGATTATACTCAATATTAAAATTACTATACTTCTAAAAATTGCACCACCAATTTGCTTTGATGCTTTACTATCGTGAACTTTATCTTTAAAACTACTCTTTAATTCTGAAGCAACATCATCAAATGCTTTATAGAAAGTATGATGCTCACTTAAAATTACAACATCCTTACTTTCAAACAATCTATCATAGACAATTCTCTCCATACTTGATAATGCAGGTAATTTAGATGCTTCGTCTGCATATTTTTCCATATCTTTATTGTATTGTTCAACTTCCTTATCATAAGCTGCTTTTTTCTCATCAACATCTTTTAATCTTGTATCTTCATTATCATTAATAATTTCTATATAGCCATCATTTACTAGCTTATCTTTAACAGCTAAAAATTTATCAATATTAGTTTCTAATAATTTAGTATCACCTTTTTTAAACAAATGAGTCATCATAGTATTTTCTGATTGATTTAAATTATTATCAGCATCTTTTAATTTTTTAACTTCTATTTGTCGTTTTGGTAATGTTTTATCGAAATCTTTTACTGCTTTTGGTTTTACAAGTAAATTAGTTATTTGAATGTTATTATCTTTATCTTTTAAATCATCAATTTTGATATAACCTTTACTTGCTAATTGGATAATTAGTGAAATTGTAAATTTCTTACTTGCTTGTCTTTTGTTAAATACATATCCGACTTCAGCAGAACTTAAATCATCTGGTGGATAAAATTCAACTGTTTGAGCTTTTTTAGGATGATCTTTACCATACTTAATCCATTTATAAATAGTAAAAATAGTTAAGGCAAAAATAATAATAGATAAAAGGAAAGAATACCATCCATAATTCCAACTACCTCCAGTAAAATATCCATCTGGCAATTCAACATCTATAGTCAAAGATTTTTCTAAAGGCTTATATTTATTTAATAATTGTTCACTACAATTTTCATTACAATCATTTTTATATTTTTTTTGATAATATTTATTTTCATTAAATTTGGCATATATAGTATTTCCATTTATTGAATAATCAACTACATCAGTTACATTTTCTTTTCTAAATTTATCAGCAAAAAAATTTATATTATAGTCTTCAATATTTTTAGGCAATTTTATTTCAACTGAAGCATTATTTATAGGTGTTCCCCAATAATCACCAAAAGCATGAAATATTAATTCATCAAAATTTTTAAATGGATCTTTTCCCATATTATATGTATATTTTATTACATATTCTTTTTTACCACTACTTACATATTTATTTTTATCGCCAATCTTAATTCTAGCTTTTTTCTTTACTGTATCTAAAGTATACTTTTCACCAATTGCTTGATAATTAGTTATAATTGCTTTTCTTTTAATCGTCTTTCCATCTTTACCAGTATATTGAGCCCACTGTGGTGTAAATTTATATATTCCATGATGAAAATTTTCATACCAATTAACTGTTATATTTTCCGTAACATCTATTAAATTATCACTTTTTACATCTAATATAACATTATAGGAAGATATAGTAAAACCATCAGCCAATTTTTCACTACTTGAATCAAAATTATTATCTATTATGTTAAAAAAAACTATTAAAATCATGACAATAAAAAAACCAAACCAATAAATTTTAAAAATTTTTTTACCAATAGAATTTAAAGACTTATTTTTCTTAGCCATTATAATTTATCTTCTTTCTTTTTTATTTTATTTCACAAACTGCGCCTTCTTCTTCGGCTAATTTTTTATTTTCTTCAATAGTAGTATTATCTTCTTTTAAGTCTTCAAAACCTTGTTCTTTTAATACTTCTTCACTGGCATTTAAAACATCAATGTCTAGTACAGTCTTATATTCATAATTATTATCATCATATGAAACAGTTAAACTAACACCATCTTTATTAAATTCTTCGTTATCTTCATCCATAGATTCTTTAAAGTATTTCCAATAATCTTTGGCATCAGCATCAGTTATTTTAGTATTTACTTCCATTGTCATATGATTTAACTTATCATTTTTATAAGTCATAGAAATTACTTGTTCAGTACTCATACTATCATCATTTTCTGTACTCGTACATACTAATTTTTGCTCATGCTCTGAAACCTCATCACAACCTGTAAATAACACCATAACCATTAAACTTAAAAATAACATACAAATTTTTTTCACTTCTTTTTCCTCCTCGTATAATTTAATATTAAACTAAAAACTATCTTAATTCAACATATTTTTCATTATTTATTATTTCAATTTTTATTTTTCCGTTACTACTCAGCCATGAATAATAAAAAAAACACAAACAAATAAAAATATGGTATTATATATTTGAAGCGAGAAAATCTACTTTAACCAATTAGATTTACACACATCTCGCTTTT
>CANQSO010000030.1 GCA_947626535.1 uncultured Bacilli bacterium
ACAGAAGCAATCGTACCATCATAAATAACTATTTCATCACGAATAACTCTTACTTTAGCCCCATTTTTTACAACACCATCTGTTATATAAATTCCTGCAATCTTACCAACTTTGGAGAATGTAAATATCTTTCTAATTTCAGCATTACCAATAATTTTTTCTTCAAATTCAGGGTCAAGCATTCCTTTCATGGCAAGTTCCATATCTTCAATTACTTTATAAATAATTGTATATAATCTAATTTCAACATTATATTCTTTAGCAATATCTTTAGTAATATTAGAAGGACTAACATTAAAACCAATAATAATCGCATTAGAAGCATTAGCTAAAACAACATCACTTTCGGTAATAGTACCAATACCACTTCTAATAACTTTAACTCTAACACCTTCAATATCAATTTTTTCCAAAGCTGATTTAACGGCTTCTTCACTACCTTTAACATCGGTTTTTAAAACAACATTAATTTCTTTTTGACCAGCATTTATTTTAGCAAATAAATCATCTAAAGAAACAACTTCTTTTTTATTTTGTTTTAATTTAGCATCACTGGCTCTTTTACTTGCAACAGATTTTGCTTCACTTTCCGTTTCAAAGGCCATAAATTTATCACCAGCACTTGGATTTTCAGAAATACCAGTTATTTCTACTGGTGTTGATGGACCAGCTTCAACAATTGACCTTCCTAAATCATCTTTCATTGTTCTTACTTTACCAAAGAAAGTTCCTACAACAATTGGGTCTCCTAATCTTAAAGTACCATTTTGGATTAAAAGTGAGGCAACTCCCCCAATATTTTTATCCATTTTACTTTCAATAACGGTTCCAATTGCATATCTATTAGGATTAGCTTTATAACCATTTACTTCACTAATTGTTTGAATAGTTTCTAAAAGCAAATCAATGCCTTCCCCTGTATGGGCTGAAATATTGACAAATGGAACATCGCCACCCCAAGCTTCAGGAGTTATACCATTACTTGCCATTTCTTCCATAACTTTTTCAATATTAATATTTGGTTTATCAATTTTATTTACAGCAACGATAATTGGTACATTTGCACTTTTAGCATGGTCAATTGCTTCTTTAGTTTGAGGCATTACTCCATCATCTGCTGCCACAATAATAATTACAATATCAGTAATTGATGCTCCTCTTGCTCTCATTTGGGTAAATGCCGCATGACCTGGAGTATCAATAAAAGTTATTTTTTGATCATTATGAGTTATTTGATAAGCTCCAATAGCTTGCGTAATTCCCCCAAATTCGGTATCTACAACTTTACTATTACGAATATAATCTAAAAGCGTTGTTTTACCATGGTCAACATGACCCATAATTGTTACAACTGCAGGTCTAGGCTCTAAATCACTTTCATTATCAATAATTTCAAATTCTTCAAAATTACTAATATCTTGCGTTTCTTCTCTTTTTAGAGTATATCCATAATCTAAAGCAACAATAGAAGCATTATCAAAATCAATAGCTTGATTTAAATTAACCATTAATCCTAAAGTCATTAATTTTTTAATAATGTCTGTTCCACTAATCTTAAGTAAGTTAGCTAAATCCATAACAGTCATACCTTCTTTGTAAGATAAGACATCATCTTCACTTTTATTACTCATTAACTTTTCTTTATGCTTATACATTTCTTTTCTTTTATTATTATACTCTGCTTTACTACTTTCCAGTTCACTACGTTTTTTTAATTTTTGTTTCTTTGTTTCCGGATACATTGAATGAACATTAGTACTAGCTACTAAATCTTCTACTACTTCATCAATACTATCCTCATCTTCATAAGATGCTTCACTATCACTACTAATTAAATTAGTTGCAAAATCTAAATTAATAACATCATCATCAGATAAAACTGAATCAGCATTTTTAGCAGGAATTCCTAAAGTTTCACACTTTTTTAATACTTCCGCAACAGAAAAGTTAATACTCATTGCATATTCTTTAACAGTCATCTTAACCATCCTTTCTTTATTTTTCTAATATTTTAAATAATTCTTCATAAATACTTTCTGGTACTTCTACTTCTAAAGTCCTATCTAATATTTTATTTTTCTTGGCTTTTTTTATTACTTCTTCATTTAATTTTATGTAAGCTCCTCTACCATTAAGTTTACCACTTTCATCAATTACAACTTCTTTTAATGGAGTTCTTACAATTCTAACTAATTCTTTCTTTTCACATTTTTCTTTAGTAACAACACAAGTTCGCATTGGTATTTTTTTTACTTTCATAAGAACCTCCTAACTTAAAAATTTTTCAATTATTTTTCTTTCATTTTCATGATTTAAACTACAAGAAGCTGCTTTATCATGTCCACCACCATTAAATTCATGAGCAATACTTTTAACTTCAATATCAGTAATACTTCTAAAGGAAATCGTTTCATTATCAACAGCTATAAATATTAGAACATCGCAACTTTTATTATCTTTTAATTTATCTGACAGACTATTACGATAATTATAAAGACCATAAACAATTCCATAATTTATTTTACCTATTTTTTTATAAATAACTCTTTTTAATAAATTATCTAAATATTTTTGCTCTTCTTCTAGTTGTTCTCTAATCCATTTTTTTTCTTCATCAGTATATTCAAAATGACGAGATACAAAATCTAATTTATCTATAAAATGATTAAGATAACCAATAGTTCCCAATTTATGTAATAAAGTTTCTAAATGATAAGCCTCTAAATTATTTGTTTCTTTCCATTTCCAAGTATCATGTAAATCAGTTAGATTAACATATTCTTTTAAAGTTTTATCTGGTAATATTAAGGCCCAATGCTTTTTTAAATAGTCATAAAATAATTTAGTTGCACATGATAGGATATTAATATAAACAAAAGAATAACTATAATCTTTAACTTTTTCAAGATTAGATGAATGATGATCGATTACTAATAATTTATTAATTAATTCTTCATTAAGATTTATTTTTTCTAGGATTTTAATACTTGGACATAAATCAGTAATAAAGATTTTTTCATAATTTAAATATTCTTCATTAATAATAAATTTATCTAACTTATAATCTAAATCAGGAACATTTTTACATAAAGTATAATCTACTTCATCAAAACATTTTTTACTTAAAATTATACATCCTAAACCATCAGGATCAGCTTGATGAGAAAATATTTTTATTGGCATCTAATCACCTCTTTTTTATTCTCGATTACCTTCTTCGTTTATTTGGCTTAAACTTTTAACTTCAATATGATATTTAGTTAATTTACTTGCTAATTTAATATTAGAATGCTTTTTACCAATAGCAAGTGATAAATTATCATCACTAACAATTGCTAAAGCTTCTTTTTTCATTGGATCAAGAATATTTACCGTAACATTTTTAGCAGGTGATAAGGCATTAGCAATAAATTCTTCTTTATCTTCACTGTATAATACTAAATCAACTTTTTCACCATTTAATTCTTTTAAAATATTTCCGATTCTACTTCCATTAGCTCCAATACAAGAACCAATTGCATCAACATGAGGATCAGTTGAATAAACGGCTACTTTACTTCTAACTCCTGGTTCTCTTACTACGGAATATAAAACGATGGTTCCATCAGCAAGTTCTGGAATTTCGGTTTCAAATAGACGTCTTACAAATCCATAATGTTTTCTTGAACATAGAATAAGTGGTCCTTTAGTAGTTTCTTCAACTTTCGTAATATAAACTTTAATTGAAGTTCCCATTTTAACAACTTCACCTGGAATCATTTCAGATTTTGGCAAGATTCCTCTTGATTTACCTAAATCAACATAGTAGTTTTTAGCATCTTCCATAGCAAGAAGCCCAAGCATCATTTCGCCTGCTTTATCATGAAATTCTTCCATGATAACAGCTTTTTCAGCTTCTCTTATTTTTTGAGTTAAAACTTGTTTAGCTGCACCTGCTGCAAGACGGCCAAAATCTTGAGGCGTTACTTCTTGTTCAATTGTTTCACCTACTTTAATATCAGGAACCATTTCTTTTGCATCTTCTAAAAGTATTTGGGCATCAATATTAATTTCCGGTGGAACTTTAACAGTATTGCCATCTTCTCCGACTTCTTCATGTCCTTCATCATAATCATCAACTACAACATAATAAGTATATACTTTAATATCTCCTGTATCAGGATTAATCTTTACTTTAACATTAGTCTTAGAATTAAAATTTTTCTTATATGCACTTGCTAAAGCATTTTCCATTGCACTTAAAACAACTTCTTTACTTATATGTTTTTCTTCAATAATATGATCTAGTGCTTTAATAAATTCTTTTGCATTCATAATTTAACCTCTTTCCTTACTTAATACATCTAAAATGTATGAATCACTTATTAAATCTAATTCATCTAAAATAGGATTAATAATATTAGTAGCTTCAACAACTGTATCTAAATCTAAACCACTTTCCCTATCTAAGATAATTCTCAAGAAATAATAATTTCCTTCTTTTTCATAAACAATTTCATCAACAACTATTTCTAAAGGTTTTAACTTAGGTTCAATAGTTTTTTTAATCTCTTCTAAAATATTATCCATAACTCACATCCATTCATTAATAAAAGTGGGAATTGCTGCCCACTTAAATCTGTAACTTGATTATAGCACATAAATGCTCATAATTCCAAGAAAAAAATTTACTTTTTACCAATTTCTAGCTTTTTAATTAATCTTTTTACTTCATCAGAATTATCATCTTTAACAATTTCATATTCATATTTTAAACAGCTAATACCATACTTAAACATGGTTTCATAAAATAAATTATCTTCTTCATAAAAAAATCTTTTTTGTTCTTTATAATAACGCATAGCTCTCACAAAATATTCACCACTTACATATTTATCTAAATTATTTAATTTTTTCATTTTTTTACTAAGATATTTTTCTTTTTTAATTTCTTCTTTACTTTTAAATTCTTCATTACTTAATAAATTATTTAATAAACATTTTATAAATTCATACTTTCTTATTTCATTTTTATCTTTTAAACTATAATAAAAATTAGTATCTAGTAATTCTAAAGCTTTTAGATAATCACCATATTGCATAGCAAACTTAAAATCGTCAAAAGGATTAGGATAATAAATATCAAAGTGATAGATTAAATCTTTAATAGAATTACCTTTTAATTGTTTTTTAACTTCCAAAATTTCTAAAATATAATCTTCTTCTAATAGATTAAGATCATCAATATTTAAACCAAATTCTAAAATATTCTCCATAATAACATTTTTATTAACAGTATTGAAACGATTTATATCAAATATTTGCTTTAATAAGGCTTTAATAACTATTTTATCTAAATCTTCATATTCTATATCTTTAATTAATAAGTATTTTTCAAGATAATTACTATCAATTAACTGATAAGGTTTTTCTAAACATTTTATTAATTCTAAAATTTTTTTTTGATTATTTTCATCATTAGTTATTTGACTAATATTATTCTTAATTACAAAATACTTTTTCTTATTTATAGAATTTAAAATATAATTTGTTTTCATAATGAGCCTTTCTGACTCAATATTGTATCGTACTTTAGATATTTAAGTCAAATTATTTTAATAATTATTTTAATAATCGTTAATTAGTTTTATGATATCCGAAATTATACTAATTTCAATATAATTTAAGAGACAATAAATGGATTATCAATACTTCCATATGTATCATAATTATCATTTGGAAGAATTTTAACTGATGATTTTAAATAAGCAGAGGGATATATTTGAATAGCTTGCTTCGCTTCGAACGTAGTTACATATCCTTCATTATGAATAAATGCAAAATAAGACGCACTATTATATGGATTAGTTTCAGGCATAGGATTTATTGTCGCGTAATAATTAGCTGAAAGCGAATTTGGTTTGATCCAATTATATATTCCACAATTTCCACTCTTATATGAACTCATACTTTGAGTAAAACACTTATCTCTATAGTTTTTTGCTGGAGCATAGCCAAAATCACTTAAATTTATTAATCCTATATATCCATCCCATGTTGTTGTTCTTGGTACGGTATCATTGCAATAATCTCCACCTCCGGCACTTAGACATGCTTCTTTTCCATTATGACTTCCTCTTTCTGCTTCATATGTTGCTTTTGCTGTCCATTCGCCCCAAGTATAAGTTGCAAATGTTCCTGTATACCATCTTACTTTGGCTATTTTATTTTTGGCTGTTTCACTTAACCCACTGCTAGTAAAGTCACATGATTTAGTTTCATTATTTTTAGATTTATAACAATTACCCGCTTTATTATCCCAATATAAACTATTATTTACATAATCGTCTTGTTCTACTCCTTCAGAATTTTCTAACTTATTTGTCTCATACCCAGGATTTAATAGTTTCATTAAGTCTGCCTCGCTCCATTCATTTACTCCCCAACCATTATTTATAGTTGATGCACTAGTATCCCAACTATAATCTCCAATATTATCTGCCCTTACTATTTTTACTAAATTTTCTTGTTTATTTGTCTCAACATTAATTGTATTATTCATAACTCCTATGATTCGCCATAATATTGGTTGCCCATCAGTAGTTCTATCTCCGATATCAATATAATTTTTCGTAGTCGTAGTTGAATAATTATAAGCTATATATCTTATATTCTTTTCAGCAGTATCATCAGCCATTAAATTCGTTGTATCAGTTTTAGCTAGTTCCGTTATATAATCTACTAAAGGGGTTCCTTTTGCTTCTTTAAAATACAAACTACATTTTGTTTTTACATTATTTAATCCTTTTACTAATGGTGCCCATTCAGATTCGTTCCATTCGATACTTGCTCCATTATCACAATCGCCATGGTCAAATACTAAATTTTCTTCATTATCTTTCTGGGGCATTTCTTCTAATAATTGATCATCATCTTTATAAAAGACAAAATAAACATCACTATTGCCAAAATAATCTACTTTGCCATTCATTATTGAAAATTCGGCACTCTCTGTAAAAGATGCAAACGTTTTATAAAGCAAAAATGAAATGCTTGCTAAAACTATTACTCCTAAACTTATGAGTAATGTTTTTCTTTTTTTAATTGTTTTATTTTCATACTTTTCTAATTTCATTAGGCACCATATCCTAACATAAATATACCATATACACCTTCCTAATATCAAGTGTAAAATAAAACACCTAATATCAAGTGTAAAATAAAACAAGTAAGATTTTTCTTACTTGTCAATTCATTAAAAGTCCAATTATTTAATTGCGTCTTTTAATTTGCTTCCAGCTTTAAATCCAGGAACTTTCTTAGCTGGAATATGGATAGCTTCTTTAGTTGCAGGATTGATACCATCTCTTGCAGCACGTGTTTTAACTGCAAATTTACCAAATCCAACTAAAACTACTTCTCCTTCTTTTTTAAGTCCATAAGTAATACCTTCAAGGATTGCATCTAAAGCACGTCCCATTTCTGCTTTACTCATGTTAGCTTGTTCAGCTGCACGTTCAATTAACGCTTGTTTTGTCATTTAAATACTCCTCCTTTTGTATTTTTATAACAATCCATAAGGACTTCATCCTTACAAACTAAAACTATCAAATATTTTGAGTAAATGCAAGAAAAAAAGCACAACTTTGCACTTTTTTATTAATTATATGACAAATGCGATTAAATTACTTGACCCTTTGTTTACAATTTTTGTCACTGTTTGACTTAATTTATAACGAGTATTTTCAGGCATGATTGATAATTTGGCTTGAATTCCTTCTTTAACAATTACATCTAGACTTCTACCAAATATTTCACTTTGCCAAATACTTGATGGGTCAGTTTGATAATCTTTCATTAAATAATCAATTAATTCTTTACTTTGAAGTTCACTACCTATAATTGGCTCAAAGGTACTTTCCACGTCAACTTTCATTAAATGAATTGAACTTGCGACAGCCTTTAATTTAACTCCATATCTTGAACCTTGTTTGATTATTTCAGGAGTTTCTAGTTTCATATCTTTTAGGGTTGGATAAACAATTCCATAACCAGTTTGCTTAGCCATTTTAATAGCTTCTTTCATATTATCTAGTTCTTCTTTACCATCAGCATAAGTGGTAAATACTTTTAATAATCCAGCTTTACTAGTTGCTGCATCTCCAACTAATTCTTTTAAAATCGAATTATATAATTCATCAGAACTTTCAAGTCTAATATTTACAATACCTTCTGCTGTATCTAAATTAGAAATATAAGCTTTATTTATATATGGCGAATCGGTATAATAATCTAATATTTTTTCCACATCTCTTACTTTACTAACTTCCATCATACTTTCTTTAACTTTTTCAATATAATGTTTTTTAATATCATGAGTAGTTGGAAGAACATGAACCCATTCAGGAATAGATACTTCAATATCTAATATTGGAAATTCATATAAAGCTTCTTTTAAAATTTCTAATATTTCTTCTTCACCCATTTTTTCAACAGATATAGGTAAAACTGGAGCTTGATAATTTTCTCTTAATTCATTAGCTAAATTTTTAGTTTCTAAAGCATTTGGATGAGTTGTATTTAAAACAATTATATAAGGTTTACCAATATTAGTTAATTCACTTATTACTTTTTCTTCAGCTTCTAAGTAATCGTTTCTTGTAAGCTCGCCAAATGAACCATCAGTTGTAACCACAATACCAATTGTTGAATGGTCTTTAATAACCTTTTCGGTTCCAATCTCAGCAGCTTCTACAAAAGGTACTGATTCGCTAAACCAAGGAGTTTTAATCATTCTAGGATTTCCATCAGCATCTTCATAGCCTAAAGCATTAGGTATAACATAACCGACACAATCAACAAGTTTAATCTCAGCTTCAAAATCATCAACTTTAATTTTAGCTCCATTACTAGGAACAAACTTAGGCTCAGTTGTCATAATGGTTTTTCCTTGAGCACTTTGAGGTATTTCATCTAAGCATCTTTTCTTTTCATATTCATCACTAATACTAGGAACAACTAAATTTTCAATAAATCTTTTAATAAAAGTACTTTTACCAGTTCTTACAGCCCCTACAACACCTAAATAGATTTCACCATTACCTCTTCTAGCCACCCCTTGTAATAATTCTTTTTTATTCATAACAATCACCTATCACAACTTATGTTTTTTTTCTAAAACTATGACATATTTCTAATAATTTTATAAAATTGTACATATTTACATCATATACCCCCACAAAAATTTGAATATTTGCTTACTATTTGAGACAATATTAACAGGTGATGTTGAAATGTTTCCACGTTTAAAAGAATTAAGAAACTATGAAGGGTATACTCAAAAAGATATCTCAGAATTTTTAAAAGTTCAAAGAGCGACATATGCTGGTTGGGAATGCGGAAAAGATATTATTCCTTTAAAAAGATTATATATGTTAGCTAATCATTATCAAGTTAATATGGATTATATGCTTGGTATATCTGACAAACAAGAAAAAGTTAAAGCTAAAGCAATCAATGATTATCAACTTGTTGCTGATAATTTTAAGAAGTTTCGTAAAGAGCATAAATTAACGCAAAAACAAATAGCTGATACTCTACAAACAACTCAATCAAATATTCATAAGTATGAAACTGGTAAATGTTTAATTACAACTATGTATGCTGTTGAATTTGCTAAAAATTATAATTGTTCACTTGATATGCTATTTAATCGAAAAAAATGATGGATTCTTCCATCTTTTTTTAAAACATTTTTTCAACATCTTGAGGAACTTTATCATCAATAATTGTTGAGATAATTTTCTCTTCTTGTTCTTTACTAACTTTTTTACCAGTCATTTTACTTAAAGTATCTATAACTTCTTTTAAAGTATTTTTATCTTTCATATTTCCTTTTTGTAATTTATTTGCTAAAGACAAAATAGTATCTTTATCTACTTTTGTCTTTTTTTCTACTTTATCAAAAAAAGAATCTTTAAATTCCATGTTAATAACCTCCTAGGTTATTATATGAAAAAATCATAGAAAATCTCATCAGGTTTTTTATGAAATATTTTAGCTATCTTAATTGCTAAATCATAGTATAAACGGCGATTATTATGTTCTATTTGCCAATAATAAGATTTTGATATTTTTAACATATCAGCCATTTGTTGATATGAATAATTATATTTTAAACGTAATTTTTCTAATTCATCAATTTTCTTCTTTTTCATGTACTACCTCTTTTAATGGTTTAATCTTATAATAAAAAGCCTTAAAAGTCAATTTTGTGTAGTTATCACCGGGTAGACTTAGTAGTTTTTACACAATAAACTTTAAGAAAAGGAAGGTAGTATGAAAGATATTAAAAAAATTATTGGGATTAATTTAAGATATATTAGATATCAAAGTGGTTTATCTCAAGAAAAATTTTATGCTAGGTATAATATGAATCCCAAATACTTAGCAAGCATTGAACGGGGAGAAATTAATATGAGTGTTGAATACTTATATGAATTAGCTAAAGCTATGAAAACAACAATGTGCGAATTAGTTACTTTTGATGAAAGTAAAATAATTAATCAAAAAAGAATTGATGCCAAAGAAAAGCAACATAATTAAAAGGATGTTAAATTCATCCTTTTAATTATCATCATTTTTATTTTTAAATTGTAAAATTATTGGGGTTCCTGATAAATCAAAACTACTTCTTAATTTATTTTCTAAATATCTTTCATAACTAAAATGCACTAAAGATTTATCATTAACTCGCAAAGTAAATTTAGGAGGCATTACACCTGTTTGATTAACAAAATTAATTTTTAATCTTCGGCCTTTATAAGATGGAGCTTCATGAAGCATACTAGCATCTTTTATACAATCATTAAGCAAAGATGTTGATATCTCTTGTTTATAATTTTCATAAGCACTGATTATTTCAGGCATTAAAGTATGAATTCTTTTTTTGGTTTTAGCTGAAGTAAAAACAATTTTAGCATAAGTTGCAAATTGAAATTCATACTCTAATAAAGTTTTCCATTCTTTTATGGCTTCATTTGGATTATCAATCATATCCCACTTATTAACGCAAATAACTAAAGCTTTACCAGCATTAATAGCCATTCCTAAAATATGTTTATCGTGTTCAATTATTCCTTCTTTAGCATCTATTACTAAAATACAAACATCACTTCGTTCAATAGCTTTAAGACTTCTTAAATAACTAAACTTTTCCACATATTCATTAATTTTCCCTTTCTTACGCATCCCAGCTGTATCAATCATTGTATATTCTTTGCCATGATAATTAAAGGTTGTATCAGTGGCATCTCTAGTTGTACCTGCAACATCACTTACAATTGCTCTTTCTTCATTTAATAAAGCATTAATAAGTGATGATTTACCAACATTAGGTCTTCCAATAAAACAAAACTTACAATTAGAATTTTCTTCATTAGAACTTTCTTTTAAATCATTAGTTACTTCTTCTAATAATTCTTTAATTCCTTTATTATGCACTACAGAAATACCCATAATTTTTTCAAAACCAAGTTCATAAAAACGATACAATTCATCTAATCTTTTTTCATTATCTATTTTATTAACAACAACAATAACTTCTTTATTACTTTTCATTAATAAATCTCTAATTTTATAATCACTAGCACTTAATTCAACTTTACCATCAACAACAAATAAAATTAAATCAGCTTCACTAATCGCAAAATTAGCTTGTTCTAAAATATCTTCATTAAAATTATCATTACCTAAATCAATACCACCTGTATCAATTAAATGAAAACTTTTATTATGATAATTTACTACTCCATAAATACGATCTCTAGTAATCCCAGGTTCATCCATAATAATCGAACGATTTTCTTTAATTAAACAATTAAATAAAGATGATTTACCAGTATTAGGTTTTCCTATTAAGCAAACAGTTTTCTTCACAACTACTCACCGCTTTCTTAAAGCTTATTATACCTTAAATTATTAAAAAATGATATTATTTAATACTTATTCATTTAAAAGCTAATACTATTCGAAATCCTGAAAACATATCAGCAACACGATCCAATGTCAAAAAGCAAAATATACCATTTCCCATTCCTCTATCTACTGTTCCACCTCGAGCAAAAAAATTGCTTTCTTTACTTGGATAGGGAAATACAGATTCATCATCATACCAAGAACCAGATGCTAAATTGGATGATAAATATGTAGCAAAAGGACCCATCTCTCCTGTAGCATCTCCTAATATTCTATTACCAAAATCTTTATAAGATTTTGCATTATAAGAATCATAATATTTTTGAGTAGGAAAAGTATCATTTGTAATTCCACTATTGCCTAAAGAAGGATTAGAATTATCATCAAAAGTAAAACTAGCCACATATTCTCTTAATCCACCACTCATATCAAAAATACCACTATAATTTCCTGTTGTACTAGCTACAACACTTGCTTTATTAAAGTAATTAGTATTAAATTCACCATCCTTGCCTAGAGTCGTAACTCCACCATATTCATTACATGCATCTGGATGTTCATCACATTTTTCAACAGTTCCAGTGTACCCAGTTGTTGGCACATGTTTGCCAGCATAACCAGTAACAAAACTACTATTGTTATTATATCTTATTTCGTTACAACTATCATTTTTACATAATCCATATTGAGAATATGCCAAATATGCTACCGCTCCCCATTCCGTATTTTTCATCATATGGCTATCTAATGTTCTTATATAATTAAATCCTTTTTCAAAGAAATATCCAAAAGTATTTTCTCGTAAGCTATAAACATTTGGCTTTATTACCATATTATCTATATTATCATTAATATAACCAGTTTCAAATTTGCCGACCCAAAAGCCATTAACATTGAAACTAATAAATGCTGGATGAGTCATATAATTGCCTAATTCACAAGCTCCATCATTCCCAGCTAAACCTTGAGTTTTATCACTATTCATAGGTGTCTCACATTGTTTAAACAAATTATCTTTATCATTATAAGTATTTGTTGTTCCAAATTTAATTTCAATTTCTTGTTTTTTATCCTCAACAGCTGTTAAATTATAATATTTATCTAAATTAAACAATTTATAACTATATTTAGGAATCCATACAAAATAACTTTCAATATCACTTTCATCTATTGGTTCATTTGCTCCGGGATCTTCTACTCCATCTCTTAAAATTACCGCATTTGCCCATTGTTGTTCACTATAACTATACCATTTCTCTGTTTCATCGGCTCTTGTAACACTTCCATTTTCTTCATTTATCTTTATTGGTATTAATCCTCCATCTAATACTGGATCGGTTCCATTTAAAATACTTTCGGTATATGGCTTTTCGCCTAATACACTTTCTACTACTACTTTTGATTTATATATGCTTCCTTCTACTCTATCTTCTTTTGTTACATCTTCATCTAACCATATTCTAAGTTCATAACTTCTTTCTTCACTTGGTTTTAATTTCCCTTTTTTTATTTGTCTTCCTTCTTTTGTATCTGGTCTTTT
>CANQSO010000031.1 GCA_947626535.1 uncultured Bacilli bacterium
CAAGTCCGCAAAAAATTCCCCTCCACTTTCTTTACATTAATATATATGTAAAGACATTTAGAATATTAGCATAAAAAACATCAAAATACAAGCATTTTCTTAAGGTTCTAATACCGTAAGTTTTCTATTTCTTTTAAGCTTAAACCAGTAAAAGTCATAATTTTGTCAATTGGTTCTTCAGCAATTAGCATATTCTTAGCAATTTCAATTTTGCCTTCATTCTTGCCAATATTAATTCCTTGGTTAATTCCAATATTGATACCCTCATCAATTCCTTCACTTCTTTCAGAATTCATTTGAAACTCAATGTCTTCTTCTCTACTTAGAAAACTTACAAACTCTTTATTTTGATTTAACTTCTTTAACTTTTCTTTTAACTTTTTCACGAATTCATCTTCCTCCTCTACTTCTAATTCTTTCTTTTTCATATCTAATTTACTTAAATAATAAAATAATTTTCTTTTTCTTTCATCTATCACATTGTACCACATTTGTTTGATTTTATCCATATTAAATTCTACAAAATATACATTATCTATATATTTTAAATGTTTTTTAGTTTCTAAAGCATAAACTAATACAAAATCTAAATCTTCACTATTTGGTAAATCATATGTATAGTCTATATGAACATAATATTTTTTTACATCATACTGTTTACCTACTTCTGTTTCTTTATCAATTGATGTTGTAAAAAAATTAAAATTTCTTAAATGTAACCACTTTCGATATTGACTGTTTAATTCAATGTGCAAAAGTTTGTCATCTATATGGGCTACAAAATCACATGTTTTAGCTCTTTCAATAACATTTCTTTTCAAAAGTTCTGAATTTTCAAATTTAATTTTTTTTACTTTGGTATTAAAAGTTAAATTTAGTAGAGTTTCTAATAGAAAAGTATCTGCTGGATCAGCAAAGGTTGCTTTAAATACTCTATCATCTCGAGCATTATAAAAATTTTTATTCTTCTTCAACGCTTTTTCACCACCTATCTAAGAAGAGTAACTATATTTATCTCTTCTACCCATATATTACCTATAAGGGTATCAATTTCCTTTTTTTGCAACTTTTATAAACATTAAAAAATCTAACTTGTAATTTTACAAATTAGATTTAATAATATTATTTTAAAATAAACGGATTTTTTCTACTTCCATATTCTAAATTTGGATTGGGATTATCAATTATTTTATTAGTATATTTTAAATAAACGACTGGACTAATGCCATTAACATCTCCACAACGATTACCATCAACATATCCAGCCGAACTAACAACAAATGCCCCAAGAGAACTATCAAGTCTCTGCACAGCTGTCATTGTCCACGGAGTATAAGTCAGTTTTAACCAATCATATGCCCCGCATCCTTCAGTATAATAATAGTACATACTTTTTTCTAGACAAGAATCTCTATTATCACCGCCTACCGCAAAGCCAAAATCACTTGGATACATTAATCCGATATATCCATCCCACGTTGAAAACCTTAAAACTGTATCATTGCACAAATCTTTTCCCTCACATATTTCCCCACCAACATGTGTACTTCGCTCTGCTTCATACATATATTTGGTAGTTATAAAAGTTACATCATCATCATATTTATCTTTCATTGTTCCCGTATTCCACCTTACTTTAGCTATTTTACTTTTGGCTTCTTCACTTATTCCACTACTTGTAAAGTCACATGGTGTATTTGATTCATTTGAATAATTATAACAACTTCCACTTTCTCTATTCCAATATAAACTTCCTCCTATGGTTGGTGTACCGCTATAAACTGAATTTGGATTTAGTAGTTTCATTACATCCGCTTGACTCCATTCATTTACTCCCCAACCACCATTTATTGATTCTATACTACTATCCCAACTATAACTTCCTATACTTTCTGCTCTTACTATTTTTACTAAACTTTCATGTCTTTCACCATTATCTAAACTTATTATATTATTCATTACCCCTATTATTCGCCATAATATTGGATTTCCATCACTATCTTTATCACCTATGTCTATATAATTATTCGGACTTCCTCCAACATATCTTAAATTATTTTCAGTTGTTCCATCATAAGCAAAATTAGTCATATCACTTTTAGCTAACTCTGTTATAAAATTACTTGCTATCGTTTTATCAATTGGATTTATTTCTTCGCTATTTACTACAGCATCTCCATTAATCTTTAATGAGATATTTTTTTCATCATCAATTGCTTCTGTTAAACTATTATCAACATATACTTGAATACTATAATTTATAACACTTCCTGCTTCTATCTTTTCATTTGCTACTAATGATGTTGTTGTTCCTTCTTTGGGATATCCATCTACTACTTGTCCTTCTTTCTTTAAGATGATTTTTAATTTGCTTAAATCTAATGGGTTTTCTACAGTCTCACTATTTAAATTAATACTATAGTTTCCTGGTAATGTTCCTGCATTTCTTATACTTATTTTATATTCACATTCACTATGTCTTAATGCTTCTTCATTACTCATGGGGATAAAACAATCACTATTAGTTGCATTTGTTATCTGTGAACCATTTGTATATGTAAATTCTAATGTTCCTGCTTTTACTATTTGATTTATTTCATTTCCTTTTACTTCAAAAAATAAGGCATAACTTATTCCTAAGACTATTATTACTAAACATATTACAACATAGGCTATTACTTTTGTTTCTGTTTTTAATACATTACCAATATTATTATTTTTCATAATTCCATCACCATATTATATAGTAATTATATAATATTACCCCCCCCCTAAGTCAATAAGTTCTAATTATTTTAAACCACAAATTATATTTTTTTTTAAAACAATATATATTTTATTTTTTATTATCCATAATAACTTTAGGTGAGAAAAAGCATGAAAAAACTTAAACTATTTTTTAAAATATCATTTTTCTGTTTTCTATCTTTTCTTGTTTTATATATTGGAATCTATGTCTATGCTTTTTTCTCTCCCAAATTAGAATTAACTAATCTAGGTAAGATTTTTATATATGATCAAAATGAAAATATGATATATCAAGGTTCTGGCTCAAATGACTGGATAAGTCTAAATGATATCTCTGATAATTTAAAAAATGCTGTTATAAGTGTTGAAGATAAAAACTTTTATAATCATCATGGCTTTGATTACTTAAGAATTATCAAAGCTTTTTATTCGTTAATTAAAAATAAATCTATAACAGAAGGTGCTTCTACTATATCTCAACAATATATTAAAAATATGTATTTAACTTTTGATCAAACTTGGTCTAGAAAATTAGAAGAAGCTTTTTTAACTATCGAATTAGAAGTTCACTATTCTAAAGATAGTATTTTAGAAGGTTATTTAAATACTATAAATTATGGTGAAGGAAACTATGGTATAGAAGATGCTAGTCGTTATTATTTTAATAAAAGTAGTAAAGATTTAACTTTAGAAGAAGCTATTATGTTAGCAGGCATTCCTAAAAATCCTAGTAATTTTAATCCAGTAAGTGATTATAACGAATGTATTAAGCGCGCTAAAATAGTGGCTAAAACTATGGTTAAAAATGGTTATATAACTGAAGATGAATATAATAATTTATATAAAAATCATATTAATATTTATGGTAAAAGACGTCAAAATAATAGTCAAATGATTATGTATTATCAAGACGCCGTCTTAAATGAATTAGAAAGTATTAAACAAGTTCCTAAATCTTTAATGGAATCAGGTGGTTTAAAAATTTATACTGCTTTTGATATGGATGCTGAGCAAAAAATGGAAGCAAATATTTTAAATGAAATGGGAAGTCAAAATGATTTAGAAATTGCTAGTATGATGATTAATCCCAAAACCGGCGGAATCATGGCTTTAACCGGAGGACTAAATTATGCTAAAAGTCAATATAACCGAGCAACTCAAGCTAAAAGACAAGTTGGTAGTACGATGAAACCTTTTCTTTATTATGGAGCTTTAGAAAATGGTTTAGTTTCTTCTTCTTTATTTAAAAGTGAACCTACAACTTTTAATTTTGCCGATAATAAAACCTATTCTCCCAATAATTATAATCAAATATACG
Source organism: uncultured Bacilli bacterium (assembly GCA_947626535.1). GTDB lineage: Bacteria > Bacillota_I > Bacilli_A > RF39 > UBA660 > Ventrenecus. The sequence continues at coordinate 4,067 of CANQSO010000031.1, forward strand.
CTAATAAAGACATAACAATGGCCGCTGCAATTGCCTATTCAGATAATGTCTATGCTGTTAAAACTCATTTATTTTTAGGAATGGATACTTTAACAAAAACTGCTAAAAGAGCTGGAATCACAGAAGACTTACCCGAAAATCCTAGTCTTGCTTTAGGTACAACTGAATTAAGTATGTTAGATTTTGCAGGTGGTTATCAAACTTTAGCTAATAATGGTGATAATCTTGATTTATTTTTTATAAAAAGAGTTGAAGATTTAGATGGTAATATTTTATACGAGCACAAATTAAAACATGATTATGTCTTAAACAGTAATGATGTCTATATTTTAAATGAAATGTTAACAAGTACATCTAATTCAGCATTTAATGATTATACAACTCCTACGGCTTTATCTCTAGCTAGTCGAATGAGTAGAAAATATGCTTTAAAAACAGGTACTACTAATACTGATTCTTGGAGTGTTGGTTATACTCCAGATTTATTAATGTTAGTATGGATAGGTAATGATGAATCAAAAGAAATTGATTCTAAAGCTAGTGTTTATGGAAAAAATATTTGGTTAAATACTATGGAAAATTATTTAGAAAATAAAGAAGATACTTGGTTTACTAAACCTATTAATGTTATTGGTGTAGTTAAAGATGCTATAAATGGCGAAAATAATTTGCAAAGTAAAAATAATACTTTATTTTATTATGTTAAAGGTAGTGAATTATCTATTCCTCAAAATGATGAAAAAAAAAGTAATTAATTTTACTTTTTTATATTAATAGTAATTTGATATAAATCTTCTAAATCTATTTCATCTATATTTATAACAAAACCACTATTTTCTAAAGAATTAACTAATTCTCTAATATCATTAATAGCCGTTTTTAAATCCAATCCAGTTTCTTCTTTCTTTTTTTCTTCATAATTTGGGTCTAATATATTAATACTATCAATCGGATCAACAATATCCTCTTCATTAGTTTTAACAATTTCTTCAATATTATTATTAGTGTTTTCATTATTAAATAACAATGGTGTAACATTATTATCTTCATCACCAATATCTAATACTTCTATATCATTATTAACTGTTTGCAAATTATTAAAAACTGGTTCTTCATTATTTTCAATATCCATATTCATATTAGTAGCTTCATCTTCTAAAAAATTAAAAAATTTATTAGGTATTTTTCCTTCATTATTTGTCTTTTTTTCTTCTACTACTAATTCTTCATTTTTAATTTCATTATTTTTAGGTTCTTCAGTTATAGTAGGTTCATTTTCCATTATTTGAGGAATATCCACACTCTTATCTCCCTTCATTTTTTTTAATTCTAAATCTAATTGTCTTACCGTCATTCTTTTAGATATTATTTTTTTTAACCATTCATTTTGTTCTTCTTTAGATAAAGCCAATAAACTTCTTGCATGTCTCTCACTTATTTTTTCTTCTAATAATGCTTTTTGAACTTCTTCACTAAGATTTAATAATCTTAATTTATTAGCAATAGTACTTTGACTTACACCCATTTTTTCAGCTAATTCTTTTTGAGTTAAATATCCTCTATCTAAAAGATTTTTATATGATTTAGCTTCTTCTATTGAAGTTAAGTTTCTTCTTTGAATATTTTCTACAAGCGCTATTTCAGCACTTTTATTATCATCAATATTAGATATTATAGCAGGTACGGTTTTTAAACCAGCCATAACACTAGCTTTATATCTTCTTTCCCCTGCTATAATTTCATATTTATTTCCTAATCTTCTTAAAACTAATGGTTGAATAACCCCATGTTGTTTAATAGAATCAGATAATTCTTTTAATCCCTCTTCATCAAAGGTTAAACGAGGTTGAAACCGATTAGGAATTATATCTTCTATCATAATTTGTTTAATATTTTCTTCAGTGTTCACTTTATTCACCCACTTCTTTATTCTTATCTAATTCTATCAATTTTTTTTAATTTTAGCAACTACAAATCAGTTATAAAATCACTATATATTCCCTTAACCCCATCTTTAAAATACTTTTTAGCTTCAAAAACATCATTAACAGTATGAAGATATAAATCTAAATTATATTTATTAACAATTTTAAGTAAATTGATATTATACCAATCTTTATATAAAACTATTCCAAGCAATTTATCTTTACCCCATTTACAAATTTCTTCAAAATGGTTTGAATTATATTCCCAATTCATATACATTGTATATAAATAATAATTAAAATGATAAACAGATTCAATAATACTATACATATCTTGATAGTAAAGTTGAATAATAAACCGTTCCAATTCTTTAACTAAATTTAATTTTTGAGCACTATTAACAAGATATTTAAATTCTTTAATAATTAACTCTTTTTCAATATATTTAGAATCAGTTATAAACCATACATCAGGATATATTTTTAACAGTAATAAAATATCTTCAATACTAAGAGTCGTATACTTATTTTTAATTTTTTCATTTAAAAATTCTTTACTGCTTGGTATAAAAACATAATTATCCCAATCATGACTTAAAACGAGTTTCTCATCACTTGTCAATTCTAAATCAATTTCAAAAACTCTAAGGCCTTTTTTATATCCTTCTATAAAAGCTTCTTTACTATTAGTATATGTTATACCATCAATACCAAACATTCCATGACCAATAATATTATTAAAAAAAGGATTAGTTTCATTATAAACACTTTTTACTTGAGGATTATAAATTATACTATAAATTACTATACTAATAATTAAACATAACTTTACTTTCATTAAAAAAATTATATGCAAAATAAAAAAAACTAGAAATTCTAGTTACTTATTTTTAATTTTATTAGCAAGATAAAAGCCCATAACTATTACGGCACAAGCTATAATAACAATTACCGCTTTATCATTGGAATCACTATCTACCGGTTTATTTTCTAGTTCTTTAACAACATCATAAGCTTCTTCACTATTTTGTAGTTCTAAAATAGCATTTTTAATATCTTCATCATCACTGCTAGCATAACCATCAAAAGTTTTTTCGCCGACAACTAAATAAGGATATCCTGATGGAGTGAAATCAAATTCTGCTCCTACTTTTTTATAAAAGTTCCAGTTATCTTTATTATTTTTAACTTCATAAACAACTACATTAACTTGATAATCATCAATAATTGAATCAATAAATTTAATTAATTCATTACAATATGGACACCCATCACCCCTAAATAAGTAAATATTAGGTAAAGATTCATCATATTCTTTACTACTTACACAATCTAATGATTCAGTTTCACAAGCATCTTGTAATGTTTCACTATTTACAGCAGCATTAGCAACACCTAATATTAAGAAAAAACATAATAATGAAAATAAAATTTTTTTCATAAAACAAACTCCTTCCAATTAAAGTATAGCACATCTTTAACTAAAATGCATAATATGTCAAAATATTTCACCAAAATTTCATATAAAACAACATCACTTATCTTTATTAACCTTTTTTCCATTGATTTCACTAAAAAGATAGAAACAAATCTATCTTGGAATAATAAGTTTTTGAACTAATTTAATAAATTCATTAACAATACTTCTTGACAAAGCTTCACTATATCAAAAAAACATAAACTATTTCAAAACCATCACCACTTGAGGATAGTCAATATGTAACTGCTTCTTCTTTTTACTATTTTCTAATATATAATAATCTATCATAGGTATAGTTTTTACAAGAAAATCATATTGTCTAAAATACATTATAACCTCAGATGAATCTCCTTTAGAATAATTTCCTTCTGAAATATTATTGTTTTCTTTTATTGTAACTTTAAAAATTTTTATAAAATCTAGATTAGTTTTATTCATTCGTTCTAAATACTCTTTATCTTTCTTATTATTCCCTTACTCATAATAAAGGATAAATAGGGGAAATAACATTTCTAAACATTCCTCAGAATATTTTTTGTATAGTTTAAGCATATCATTTTCTTCATCTAAATAAACATATATTGCCATAAGTAAATATCTAGCACCTGTGTTATCATTTTCATTTAATTTAAGAATTTCTTTACAAACATCGCATGCTTGCTTTATTTTGTCATCTAAAATTAAGTAATCTGCTTTTGCATATAAACCCCAAATATATGATTTGGTTTCAAATATTCCATAAAAATGTCCAATATTATTTTTTTAAATTGTTCTTCTTTTTTTAATCTGTCTTTTTCAAATTCTAATCCTTCTTCTAATAGTCTCCATCTTTTTAAAGAATTATCTTCTAAATGTACCTAAAATAGTACTGCATCAAAGCAATCTGGACACATATCATCTGCTTCTTTTGCATATTTTATAGCTTGTACTTTAGTTCTAGCATTTTCTGCTTTTTCTAATAGTTCATAAGCATCATCCAATATTGTGTTTTCATATTTTATTTCAACTACATTGTATTTTTAAATAAAATCCTGCAATTTTTCATCAATTTTTTTCATCCTTTACATCAGTATTTGCTAAAAATTCATTAATCATATTTACTTTCTCTCCAACTTCCTTTTAATTTTCTATTCATTTTTTTTACATTAATTAAAAATCTTCACCTAATAGAAAATCAATTAAATTTAGATGAATAATACCATCACGAGATAAGTCTATTTTATCAAGAGAAATTACATATTTTGGATAATTATCTTCAATAGACTTATATGCTCCAAACTCTCTTTCAATAGCATCATCATTAACTGCTATTTCATAAGTCACTTGAATATATTTAATATTTCCATCTCTTTTTGCTATAAAATCTACTTCACTGTTTTTAGTCTTACCTATATATACTTCATAGTTTCTATTTATTAATTCATTATATACAATATTTTCTAAAACAAGATAACTTTTAAATTCGGAATTATTATTTTTAATTTGAGCAATTCCTAAATCAGTTGCATAATATTTATTTAATGTTTTTAATACACTTTTACCAACAATATCATATCTATATACCTTTTTTATTATTAATGCCTTACATAAAGCATCTATATAATTATAAAGTGTTTCGTTAGATATTTTTTTATTTTCATTACTCAAATATTTTATAATATTTTCAGCAGAAAATTCACGGCCAGTTGTTTCAATTAGATATTGTAAAATCATATCAAAAAGAATAGTATCTTTTAAATTTAATCTTTTTACAACATCTCTTAAAATAATAGAATCATATACACTATGAAGATAATTTTTTATATCTATTTCATTTGTAAATTCACATCTATTTGGAAGCCCTCCCCATTTAGCATAATCCCAAAAAGTATTTAAGTCATTTCCATCTTTTTTAGTTAAAGTTACATATTCTTTATAGGATAGAGGATTAATGTTAAATAAAATATATCTACCAGATAAAACTGAAGATAATTCATCTGATAACATTTTACTATTAGATCCAGTTAAAAATATACTTATATTTTTTATTTGAGCACGCAAAGAATTAACAACTTTTTCAAAATTATCCACATTCTGAATTTCATCAAAAAACAAATAATAAATATTATCATCTTTAATTATATCTTTTATATATTTATTTAATTTTTTATAATCTAATAGTTCTTCAAATTCAATAAATTCAAAATTAATAAATATTATATGTTCTTCATCTATTTTCCTTTTTTCTTTTAATTCTTCTATTATTTGATTTAAAATAACTGATTTTCCACATCTTCTTATACCCACTAATATTTTAATTAAATCTGAATCATAAAATCCTCTTATTTTAGATAAGTAATCTTCTCTTAAAAGCATATAAATCACCTCTCTTTACATTATATATTATTTTAATATTTTTGTAAAGTTATTACGTTTAACCGTAATAACTTTTTGTTTTTGAAAATTATTACACCCATTATTATAACAAAAATCATTTGAGGTTTAATATTTTTTATGGCATTTAATGTTTTTTATGGCATTTAATAATGTTTGATGTTAAAATTGCAAAAAAAAGATAGAAACAAATCTATCTTGGAATAATAAGTTTTTGTCCTATTGATAGGGAATCACTTATTAAGTTATTAGCATCTTTAATAGCACTTACACTTGTATTATAACGTCTAGCAATTTGATATAAATTATCACCAGCCACTACAGTATAAATAATATTTTCTTCATCACTTATTGGCTCACTTGGAATCTTTAAGACTTGACCAATCGATAATAAATTACTTGTTAGATTATTTAAACGTTTTAAATCATCAACTGTTGTATTATATTTACGGGCAATTTGATACAAACTATCACCAGCTTTAACGGTATATGTATCAGTTACGTCTTCACTTATAGTTGGTTTTATTAAAAGCCGTTGACCAATTGATAAAGTATCACTACTTAAATTATTTAATCTTTTTAATTCATCAACACTTAAACCAAATTGATTAGCTATTTTATATAAAGTATCTCCTTTAACAACAGTATAATAATCTCCTTCACTTTCCATACCAGGAATTACTAAAGTTTGACCAATCGATAAACTATTACTTGTTAAATTATTAGCCTTTTTTAACTCGTCAACACTAATACCAAAATTCCTAGCAATATTCCATAATGTATCACCTTTTTTAACTACATAAATATTGCTGCCTTCAATTGGTTTATATGGTACGCCTAAATAATTTGCTACTCCTCTTACGACTGCTTCAGCTAAATCTTCCCAATTATTTTTAATTAATGATGGATCATCACCACTACCATCAGCAAAACCATATTCAATTATGATTGATTCATTATTAGGAGTATCCCTTAAGATATAGTAATAATCTTTTGAAGGATCAGATGGTAATCTTCGTTGATAATATTTACGAACATTTTGTCCTGATTTAATAAACTCATTAGCAATACTTCTTGATAAGGCATCACTATTTCGAAGAGCATAAATTATTTCAGCACCATCACCACCTCCGGAAGCAAATTTTGTTATCTTTTTCCTATTTTTCCTTGAAATTACAGCAAATTCTTTAATCACACACTTTAGGTCGATAGGCGACGGAAAATGTGTGATTAAATTAAATATTTTCTAAATTTGCCTTTGTATTATCTAATACTTTAAATCGATAAATAATCTCAATATTCTTATCTTTATCAATAATGATTTTATCAACTAATGTTTTAATAAGTTCTCTATTTGGTTTATCTAAATCTAGTAGATCTTTAATTTGTTCCTGATACTCTTTTGCTTTCTTAACATCTATCTTTTTTTGTTCATCGTGATTTTCAAGTTCAGTAATTTTTTCTTTAATAGAAGCTATTTCATTTTCTGTAGTTGTTGCTATTCTCATATAAGTATCAGCAGTTATGACATTATGGAATCTATCATCATATAATGAATCTAGTTTTTTGTTTAATTCATCTAACTTATTTAAAAGATTAGTTTTTTCTTGTATTTCTTTTTTCTTATTATCTTTTTGCTCATATAAAACTTTATTAGTTATATTTTTTATATCTAAGCTTTCCAAATATTTAGTACAGGTATTTCTAATTATCTCAAGTAATTTCCTTTCTAATTTATCATAAGCATGAAAATGTGGCTCACATAGATGCCTTCTTGGATCTCTAGAATATTTATTACAATTAACGGTCCAATATTTATGATTTTTTCGATATGCTATACTTAAAGCATTCCCACATTCTTTGCAAAATAATAAATTTTCAAAAAGTCTTTTTTCTCTATTTTTAAAAGTAGTTCTAGTTCTTGAGGGTGTATTTTGTATGCTATCAAAAATAGTTTTATTAACAAGTGGCTCATGTGTGTTTTCAACAATTATCCAATATTGCTTTTCAAGTGTTATCTTCTTTTGAGATTTATAATTTAATTTCATTTGAACATTTTGAACCATATCACCAGTATACATTCTATTTTTCAATATCTTATTAACAGACGATACTGTCCATATATTTACTTTATGTTTTGATGATGCTTTAATATTTTTATACATACTTGGGCTAAGAATATTGTTATCATTTAAATAGCTAACAATATCGCTTATACCTTTTCCTGAATATGCCATATTAAACATCATTTTAACATAAGGAGCAACCTCTGGGTCAGGTATTAAATGTCCCTTATCTTCTGGATCTCTCATATAACCATAACAGGGCTTACTTCCAATAAATTTTCCTTGTTCTTTTTTATTGCGTAATATAGAACGAATTTTCTTAGATGTATCTTTACTAGTCATATCATTAAATAACGCTTTAAATGGTGCAATATCATTATTAGCAGTTTCTAAAAATGTATCGACTTGATCAATTATAGAAATATATCTAACATTTTTATTTGGAAAATATTGCTCAACATAATAACCACATTGAATATAATCTCTTCCAAGTCTTGATAAATCCTTCGTGATAACACAGTTTATTTTTCCACTTTCAATATCAGCAATTAGTCTTTTAAATCCAGGTCTGTCAAAGTTAGTTCCAGTAAAACCATCATCTACATATTCATCAATAAAAGTAAACCCACACTTTTTAACATAATCCATGAGTAAACTTCTTTGATTAACAATACTTTCACTTTCTGACTCGTAAGACTTTCCTTCATCACTTTCTGATAATCTTATATATAAACCTACTCTATAAAAATTTGGCGCTTGTGTTATATTGTTATACACTTACTACTCCTTTCACATGTATAACATTCATAAGCATATTCATTATAACACATAACTTAAGATTCTTTCTCTTTAGATAGCATCATTTTTAAATATTCTTCTATCAAATCAGCCAAATTTTTATCATTATCGAAAGTTTCTTTTATTTTCATTTTTAAAATCCACCTCCATAAATTTTATGTTTATATTTGGTTAAAAGACTAACTACATTGACCACACCCATGGGTATTATTTTTAAAACTATCAAGCATGGTGTTGTCACACCCATTTTCTTGTTGGGGCATATCCCTAAAACCCTTTAAAAATAGTCTCCGACAGTTTAACTTTTTTTAAAAAACATAAAAAAAGAGAAAATAATTTCTCTCTTTAAACCAATTTATATTTCAATTTTTTTAATTTTAATCCAATAATTTATCACTCCCTTTCTCTTTTAATTATAGAAAAATCACATGAAAAAAGAGAAGTTTTTGCTTCCCTTTTAAACACTCATTTATAATTTTTCTATATTACCATAATAGCACATTTTAGGCGGACAGTCAACGGACATTTTTAATGTATATTTTCCTTTGTAAACAAAAATTACATAAATTTGATAATTTTAATTAAAAAAAATTGCAAATTTTTTT
>CANQSO010000032.1 GCA_947626535.1 uncultured Bacilli bacterium
GGATTTAATGGGAAACTAACGTGTCCAGAATGCAATGATAATGGTGTAAATCATGAAATAAAAGAAGTAGCAGGAGGTATAGCTTTACCAAAAGATGAAAGATTTTATGACAAATATGATTATAGTATAAGTAATATTCCATATAAACGAGGATATTTAGGAGATGCTACAAAAGAATTAGGCCCATTTTATTCTATAACATATAAAATTCAAAACAGAGTAGTAAGTAGTTGGTATTCTTGCAATAGTTGGATTGTTTGTGCTTCAACGCCTTGGCTAGATCGTGGTGGAATGTTTGACGGTGGAATAGATTGTGGGTTATTTAATTTTGCAGCTGATAGAGGACATGCAACACCTATAATTACCTTTCGCTTAGTCTTAGCTTTTTAGAAAAGCATGGTAAAAAGAGGTTTTTTTGTTAGTTTAGGTTGCAAATTGCATAAATATAATAAATGCGTGGTCCAAAATTATTTTGATAACTTGACTTAGGGGGGGGGTAATATTATATAATCATTCTATAGAATAGAGTGATTATAAGATGAATAAAAAAGGAAAAATAATATTATTAAGTATAACAGTAATAATGTTAATAAGTGTTATAAATATATTAACATTTACTAAATATGAAAAAATAATAAAAGATAATGAAATAGATAATTTAGATATAGCCTTTTATAAAGGAAATGAAAAAGTAGATACAATGCCAACAAAAGGAAATAGTGAAGGATTAGTATTTATAGATGGGGAATGTGATAATGGAGCAAGTATTGAATGGAATAGTGAAGAATGGGCTCCATTAATTAAAAACTTAACTAAAAGTAAAACCAAATGTACTTTATATTTTAATGATAAATATATTGATCGCGAATTAAATGGAACCGATCCAGTACTAGGAAATAAATTAATCCCAATAACAATCAATGAAGAAAATGGTCATGTTACAAGGGCAAATGAAAAAGAAAAATGGTATGACTATAAAAATCAAAAGTGGGCCAATGCTGTAATTTTGCGAGATGGCAAAAGTGATCCAGGAGCAGGAGTCGAAATATCCGAAAATGATATCGAAAGTTATTTTGTATGGATTCCAAGATATCGTTATCAAATATTTGATGAAGGAAATTATAATGGTTTAACAACTAAAACAAATAAAGAAAAAATAATTAATATTATATTTGAGATTAAAGATGTAAAACCTCAAACTGGAAGTAAACAAGGAGAATGGTTAACGCATCCTGCCTTTACTTCTTTTGATACCAATGGAATCTGGGTCGGCAAATTTGAAACGGGCTACGATGGAGCTGGAAATACTTTAGCAGCAGAGGTAAATCCAGTTGATGAAGCAGCTGCAATTGAGGATACAAATAAAGTAATAATCAAACCAAATGTGTATTCCTGGCGAGGAATTCAAGCTGCTAAAGCATATGTTGTTGGAAGACATTATGAAAAAAACTTAAATAGTCATCTTATGAAAAACACCGAATGGGGAGCCGTAGCATACTTACACCATAGTAAGTATGGAAGTCATGCAAGTGTCAGAATAAACAATAATTCTAATCTTTTAACTGGCTATGCCGCTATTCGTGAACCAACAACTGGATATACTGGAATCAATGAATTATGTAAGAGTACTCCAAACGCTTGTAATGAATATGGAGAAGTAACAAGTCCTGGAGCTGATGGTGAATTCAATACAAACTACTTTAATAAAGCAAGTGTTGTGGCAAGTACAACTGGTAATTATACTGGAATCTATGATATGAGTGGAGGAGCTTGGGAATATATGATGAGTGGAATAGATGATAATTCAACTGGAGATGGACACACAGGCAAATTATCAGTTGGGCGTCATAATATTTTTAATTCAGGATTTAAAGGAAAATTAACATGTCCAGAATGTAATGATGATGGTGTAGAAGTAAATCATAACGTTTCAGAGATAACAGAAGGAATAGAATTGCCAAGTGATGAAAAATATTATGATAAATATGATTTTAGTACAGATAGTACGATATACAATCGTGGTTTCTTAGGAGATGCTACAAAAGAAATGGGCCCATTCCAAACAATAAAATATGGAACTCAATCAAGGCAAATAAGCAGTTGGTATAATGATGAAGCATGGCTTGTCAACTCAGGATTTCCTTTGATATTACGAGGTGGTGGCTACACCGATGGCACCGGTGCTGGCATTTTCCAGTTCAATCGTGCATACGGTATTTCGAACAGAATCTATAGTTTTCGTTTAATCCTAGCATTTTAAAAAATAAGTAATGCGTAAAGTAAAATTCTATTTTAATTTGCACATTTTTGTTAGTATAAATTGCAAAAACAATAAATACGTGGTTCAAAGTAATATGCATCACTTGACTTAGGGGGGGGGGTATTGTTATATAATCATTCTAGAATAGAGTGATTAAAAGATGAATAAAAAAGGAAAAATAATATTATTAAGTATAACAGTAATAATGTTAATAAGTATTATAAATATATTAACATTTACTAAATATGAAAAAATAATAAAAGATAATGAAATAGATAATTTAGATATAGCCTTTTATAAAGGAAATGAAAAAGTAGATACAATGCCAACAAAAGGAAATAGTGAAGGATTAGTATTTATCGATGGTGAGTGTGATAATGGAGCAAGTATCGAATGGAATAAAGATGAATGGGCTCCATTAATAAAGAATTTAACTAAAAGTAAAACCAAGTGTACTTTATATTTTAATGATAAATATATCGATCGCGAACTAAATGGAACTGATCCAGTATTAAATAGTAAATTAATCCCAATAACAATCAGTGAAGAAAATGGTCATGTTACAAGAGCCGATGAAAAAGAAAAATGGTATGATTATGAAAATCAAAAGTGGGCTAATGCTGTAATTTTACGAGATGGCAAAAGTGATCCAGGAGCAGGAGTAGAAATATCTGAAAATGATATTGAAAGTTATTTTGTGTGGATTCCACGATATCGTTATCAAATATTTGATGAAGGAAATTATAATGGGTTAACAACTAAAACAAATAAAGTTCAAAAAATCAATGTTATATTTGAAAGTAAAGATGTGAAGCCTCAAAATGGAAGTAAAGAAGGCGAATGGTTAACGCATCCAGCCTTTACTGCTTTCAATACGAATGGAATATGGGTCGGCAAATTTGAAACCGGTTTTGATGGAGCCGAAAATATTGGTGGAGCCGAATTAAATCCAGCTAATAAAGATGCTGCTATTGAAGCAGCAAATAAAGTAATAATTAAACCAAATGTGTATTCGTGGAGAAGTATTCAAGTTTCTAGAGCATATATTGTTGGAAGATATTATGAGCAAGATTTGAATAGTCATATGATGAAAAATACCGAATGGGGAGCTGCGGCCATTTTAAGCCAAAGTAAATACGGAGTTGGAAAAGAAGTAAGATTAAATAATAATCTTTATTATTATACCGGTTATGCTGGAAGACATGAACCAACAACTGGATATACTGGAACAGACATATCATGTACAGATAGTCCAAATGCCTGTAACGAACGTGGTGGATCCGATAGAAATAGTGATGGCGTGTATAATACAAACTATTTTAATAAAGCAAGTGTAGTTGCAAGTACTACAGGTAATTATACTGGTGTCTATGATATGTCAGGTGGAACTTGGGAATATACTATGACAGGAATTGATGATGGAACTGGAAGCGGTAAATTATCAGCTGGTCGAAATAATTTAGCTAATTCTGGTTTTAATGGGATTTTAACCTGTCCAAGCTGTGAAAATGGTAATGGAAGCATTACTACAGTTACTGATGGTATTGACCAACCGACAGATCCAAGATACTATGATATATATAAATATGATTCAAGTAGCACAACATATAGTCGAGGAATATTAGGAGATGGTACGAAAGAAGTAGGTCCCTTTCAAATAGAAACCTACTTAACTGAAAGTCGTAACGTTAATAGTTGGTATGATGACGAATCATGGCTTATCAATAGTACAAGTCCTTGGGCAGAACGAGGCGGTGGTTCTAATAATGGTATTGGTAGTGGTGTCTTTACTTTTGATTGCAATACAGGTGCAGCAATAGCCTATGTTACTTTTAGATTAGTATTAGCTTTTTAAAAAATTAATGTGTAAAATAAAATATCAATTTATATTTTACACATTTTTTGTTAGTATAATTTGCAAACGAATATGTGGTTTAAAATAATTCCAACAACTTGACTTAGGGGGGGGGGTAATATTATATAATTACTCTAGAATAGAGTGATTATAAGATGAATAAAAAAGTAAAAATAATAGTAATAAATATAACAGCAATAATATTAATAAGCATCATAAATCTATTAACATTTACAAAAAATGAAAAAATAATAAATGATGAAAATTTAGATATAGCTTTTTATGAAGATGGTAATTTAGTTAAAGATATTCCTACTAAAAATAATGAAGAAAATATATATTTTGATTATGGTGAATGTGATAATGGGGCAAGTGTTATATGGAATGAAGAACAATATGCACCTTTAATTAAAAATTTAACAAATTCTAATACTAAATGTCGTATATATTTTAAACAAAAATATGTTGAAAAAATTTTAAATGGAGCATATCCAATTATAAAAGATAATTTAATACCAGTTATAATAAATGATGATGGAACTGTAACAAGAGCCGATGAAAAAGAGAAATGGTATAGTTATAGTGAACAGAAATGGGCCAATGCAGTTATTTTAAATGATGGAGTAAAAGATCCAGGAGCAAATAATCCAATTGCGGAAAGTGATATTGAAAGTTATTTTGTCTGGATTCCAAGATATCGTTATGAAATATTTGATGATGGCAATTATAATGGTTTGACTTCTGTTCAAGATAAAGTTCAAATTATTAATATTGAATTTGAAAATATTGGTACACCATTAAAAAATGGTTCATCAAAAAAAGAATGGTTAACCCATCCTGCTTTTACCTCTTTTAATACCAATGGTATTTGGGTCGGCAAATTTGATACTGGTTATAAAGATGCAGCAAATACTAAAGCAGCCGAAGTAAATCCAACTAGTGAAGCAGATGCTAAAAATAAAGCTAGTCAAGTTATCATTAAACCTAATGAATATTCCTGGCGAGGCATTCAAACAGGTAAAGCTTATGCAGTGGCAAGAGCATATGCTGAAAATTTAAATAGTCATTCAATGAAAAATATGGAATGGGGAGCCGTAGCTTATTTACAGCATAGTAAATATGGAAGTCATGAAAGCATCAGAAACAATAATAATTCTAATTATTTAACTGGTTATGCAGCTTTAAAAGAACCAACAATTGGACTTACTAATACCAATGAACTATGTAATACTACTCCTTTAGCGTGCAATGAATATAGTAGTTCTGATAAAGGAAAAGATGGTGAATATACGGTAAATTACTTTAATAAAGCAAGTGTTGTAGCAAGTACAACTAATAATTATAGTGGTATCTATGATTTGAGTGGTGGTGCTTGGGAAAATGTTATGGCTTTAATAGAAGATGAAAATGGAAATTATTTAACAGGTCGATCTGGACTTGGTACCGATATTCCACTACCTGATTCTAGATATTTTGATGTATATTCTAATAGTAATGATTCCTTTTCTTTTAGTCGCGGTCATTTTGGTGATGCCATAAAAGAAATGGGTCCTTTTCAATCCGTAAAATATGGAACTCAAACTAGATATATTAGTAGTTGGTACAAAGATGAAGCAATCTTTATTACTTCAAATAGTCAAATATTATCAAGAGGTGGCGGATATCGATATGGATCCGATTCTGGAATGTTTGCCTTTGCTACAAATGATGGTTATGCTTATGATTTAATAGGCTTTCGAATAGTCCTAGCATTTAATTGAAAATGCTAGTTTTTTAAATAATCTGTTATATACTTTATAATAAGATGGAGGAATAAAATGAAGCATCATATTGTTTACTATTAAGTATTACATGTTTATTTATAATAATTGGTATACTTTATATGAATCAAAAAAATGATCTTTCAACTTCTATAGCCTTCTATACTATGCCTCAAAAAGGAAATTCTGATAATTTAGTATATGAAAAAAATAAATGTACTAATAATGCTAGTATAAAATGGGATTATGATAATTGGGCACCTTTAGTTAAAAATTTAACTAATAGTAAAACAAAATGTCAAATATATTTTCAAAAAATGTATGATGATAAATATTTATATGATTTATCTCCAAATAATTATGATGGAACTTTTAATGGAGCAATAGTTAAAGATGATAATGGAAAGAAAGGAATTTTCTTTGATGGTACTGATGATTATATAGATATTGTCGATTTACCTAGTACAATAGATTGGAATGGTGGCTTTACTATAGAATTTGAAGCAAAATGGTTAAGTTTAAATAGTTGGTCACGAATTTTTGATTTTGGTAATGGCCAAGCAAATGATAATATTTTTGTAGCAAATTATGGTACAAATAACTCTTTAAATTTTGATTCAAGATATGGAGATACTTCTCGAGGAAATTCAACAGCAAATGCTGCCATTACATTAAAAGAAACTGCCTATTTTAAAATTAATATATATAAAAATAATGAATTAATATTTACTAAAACTTATAACGTTACAGATTATTTAAATAATATTAATAGAACTGAAAACTTTTTAGGCAAATCTAATTGGACTGCTGATAAATATTTTAATGGATATATATATTATTTAAAAATCTTAGATAAAAATAATAATTTAATTTTATGGTATAACGTTGATAACAATTAAGATTTAATTGTTATTTTACAAATATAAAAAATGTGGTTTAAAATAATACTGATAGCTTGACTTAGGGGGGGGGTATTATTATATAATAACTCTAGAATAGAGTGATAGTAATGGAAAAAAAGAATAAAAAATATACGTATGTAATAATAGTAATAATAGGACTTTTAATAATAACAATAGGTGTAAGTTATGCCTTATGGATAATGAGAAGTGAACAAAAAGAAGAAAATATATTAAGTACATCATGTTTAAATGTAACAATGGAAGAAGAATTAAATAATATAAGTTTAAATAATACCATACCAATAAGTGATGAAGAAGGATTAGGAAAAGTACCATTTAGTTTTAAAATAAAGAATAATTGTGAAGAATATGCCAATTATACAATTAATTTAGAAATGTTAAGTGAAACAACATTAAGTAGTGAATATGTAAAAATAGCATTAAGTGAAAAAGGAGATAAAGGAGTAGCAACCAAACTAAATGCTTATAGAGAATATAAAGAATTAAAAAGTACAGGAACCAAAGAAGGAAGACAAATAAAAAGAGGAAAACTAAAGCCAAGTGAAGAAAGAAGTTATGAACTTCGAATATGGTTAGATGAAGATGTAACAAAAGAAGATGGAGTAGAAGGAAGTATATATAAATCAAAAGTAGTAGTAGAAAGTGTATTAGGAGAAAAACCATATACCGAAAGTATTTTAAATGGAACTGACCCTGTGTTAGATGGAGGATTAATACCAATAAAAATTAATGAAGAAAATGGAAAAGTCACAAGAGCAGATGAAACAGAGAAATGGTATAGTTATAGTGAGCAACAATGGGCCAATGCGGTAATCTTAAGAGATGGAGTAGAAGATCCAGGAGCAAATGAACCAATCGATGAGAATGACATTGAAAGTTATTTTGTATGGATTCCAAGATACAGATATGAAATATTTGATGAAGGAAATTATGATGGCTTAGGAACAAAAACAAATAAAGAACAAATCATTAATATTGAATTTGAAAACAAAGATGAGCCAATTAAAAGTGGAACATCTAAAGGACAAATGTTAACCCATCCAGCTTTTACATCATTTAATACGAATGGAATATGGGTAGGAAAGTTTGAAACCGGTTATGATGGAGCAGGAAATACAGTGGCAGCCCAAGTAAATCCAATAGATGAAGCCGCGGCAATTGAAGCAGCCAATAAAGTCATAATAAAACCAAATGTATATTCATGGCGAGAAATTCAAGTATCTAAAGCATATATGGTTGGAAGAAACTATGAAGAGACCTTAAATAGTCATTTAATGAAAAACACTGAATGGGGTGCGGTAGCATATTTAAGCCAAAGTCAATATGGAAGCCATACAAGTGTAAGAATCAATAATAATTCAAATCATTTAACAGGCTATGCAGCAATTAGAGAACCAACAACAGGATGGAGTGGAACAAACGAATTATGTAGTAATACTCCTGATGCCTGTAATGAATATGGAGGAGTAACAACACCAGGAGTTGATGGAGATTATAATACAAACTACTTTAATAAAGCCAGTGCCGTAGCAAGTACCACAGGAAATTATAGTGGAATCTATGATATGGCAGGAGGAGCAACGGAATATGTAATGGCTGGAATGGATGATAATTCTACTGGAGATGGACATACAGGTAAATTATCAGCTGGGCGTCATAATGTATGGAATTCAGGATTTAATGGAAAATTAACTTGTCCAGAATGTAATGATAGTGGAATTGAGATAAACCATGAAATAATCGAAACTACTGGCGGAATAGATTTACCAACTGATGATAGGTTCTTTGATAAATATGATTATAGTACAAGTAATATTACTTATAATCGTGGAATCTTAGGAGATGCTACAAAAGAAATTGGACCATTCCAATTTACGACTTATGGTACTCAAATGGGATACATAAGTAGTTGGTATGACGATGATTCTTTGTTTGTTCACTCTTATGTTCCATGGGTCATTCGTGGTGGTTATTATACCTATGGTACTGGAGCTGGAGTGTTTGATTTCATTAACATAAGTGGTGGTGCGGATAATGCTGTTAGCTTTCGACTAGTATTAGCCTTTTAAAAATAATTAATGTGTAAAATAAAATATGAATTTATTTTGCACTTTTTTGTTATCAAAAATTGCAAATAAAAAGTGGTTTAAAATAATCTTAATCTCTTGACTTAGGGGGGGGGGTAATATTATATAATTACTTTAGAATAGAGTGATTTTATGAAGTTAGAAAAGTATGTTGATAAAAGTAAGAAAAAAAGAAAAATAATATTAATAAGTTTAGGAGTAATAGTTTTAGTAAGTGTATCATTACTACTATACAAAACCTTTGCGTCTTTTACGGAAAGTGCCGAATTTTCAATAATGAATGGCAAAGTAGATTATTTTGGCAATAGTGATGTTTATTTTGTATTCTATAAAAATGGTGCACTAGTTGATGAAATGCCAGAAAAAGATAATAAAGAAAGCATAGTTTTTGACCATGGTGAATGTGATAATGGAGCAAGTATAATATGGAATTATGAAAAATGGGCTCCATTTGTAAAAGATTTAAAAAATAGAAAAACCAAATGTAGTCTGTATTTTGAAAAAAGATATACTGAAAAAATATTGAATGGAGCCGATCCAGTATTAGATGGAGGATTAATACCAATAAAGATAAATGAAGAAAATGGTAAAGTAACAAGAGCAGATAAAAGTGAAAAATGGTATAGTTATAGTGAACAACAATGGGCCAATGCTGTAATTTTACAAAACAGTTATAAAGGATTAAAAAATAGTGGCATAGTAAATGGTGCAGAATTAAAAGATGGTTATGTTCATTTTGATGGACAAGATGATTATATAGATCTTGGATTAGAAGATTATGATTTTGGTAATAGTTTTACATATAGTATTCGTTCAAGTATTACAATGCGACAAGGTGATCATTATTTAGGAAATGCCGAAGGAGCAGGATTTCATTTTTTAAATATTGGTTCAGAAAATCAATTGCAATTTGGAATATATATGGAAGGTGATAGTAATTATACAAGAATAGATTTTCCAGTGACAAATCCTGAATTGTTTCATACTTATACATTTAGATATGATGGAAATACAATTAATATCTATATAGATGGTGTAAAACAGCAAGCTGAATATATAACTAATAAAAAAGTAAAAGTATCTAAAGCACCAATTGTAGTTGCAGGAAATCTTAATTTTGAACCTACCAAGCTTTACACAGCTTTTGGAACTGAAGATGTTGAACAAGTTGTAATATATGATAAAGCTATAGATGAAAAAGAGATACAAGAAAATTTTAAAGAGAGAATTAAGTTAACAGATACAAAAAGTTTATTAAGATATGAAGATTTTACCAATAGAGAATATGAAAATAATGAAATAATACCAGAAGATAGTATTGAAAGTTATTTTGTATGGATCCCAAGATACAGGTATGAAATATTTAATGAAGGAAATTATGAAGGTTTAGACATAAAAGAAGAAAAAGAACAAATAATAAACATTGAATTTGAAAATAAAGATGAAGAAGTAAAAAGTGGGAATTCTGTTGGTCAATGGTTAACACATCCAGCCTTTACTGCTTTTAATACTAATGGTATATGGGTCGGCAAATTTGAAACAGGCTATGATGGAGCAGGAAGTACTGGTGCTGCTTCAGTAAATCCAACTGATAAACAAGCATCAATAGAAGCTTCAAACAAAGTTATAATCAAACCAAACGTGTATTCCTGGCGAGGAATTCAAGTAGCCAAAGCTTATACTGTTGGTTTAAATTATAAACAAACATTGAATAGTCATATGATGAAAAATATGGAATGGGGAGCTATAGCTTACTTGCAACATAGCGAATATGGAAGTCATGCAAATGTTAGAATTAATAATAATTCCAATTATTTAACAGGCTATGCCGCAAGACACGAACCAACAACGGGATTTACTAATACAAATATCTTATGTACTGATTCGCCTGATGCTTGTAATGAATATGGCGGAGTAACAAATCCTGGTGATGATGGTGAATTTAATACAAACTACTTTAATAAAGCCAGTGTCGTAGCCAGTACTACAGCAAACTATAGTGGAGTTTATGACATGTCAGGAGGAGCCTGGGAATATATGATGAGTGGGCTAGATGATAATAGTACAGGAGATGGAAAAACTGGTAAATTATTAGATGATCAAAACAGTCAATATAATGCTGGATTTAATGATTCATCAACAGAAATAAACTTACCAAGTGATGAAAGATATTATGATAAATATGATTATAGTACAAGTAATACAACATATAACCGAGGAAAATTAGGAGATGCGACAAAAGAAATGGGTCCATTTCAAACAATGAAATATGAAACTCAATCAAGAAATGTAGGTAGTTGGTATAATAATGAAGCATGGCTCATTCGTTCAGGCGCTCCGTGGGTCACACGTGGTGGTGCTTATTCCTATGGCACAGGTTCGGGCCTATTCAATTTCCATATCGCAGGTGGTAATGCGATTGGTAGCCACAGCTTTCGTCTTGTCCTGGCTTTTTAAATATTATAAATATATAGTAGAAAGAAGGTTTGATTTGAATGAAGCTAGACCAATATAAACTCAAACATACAAGAAAAATAATTTTAATAGGATTAATAGTTTTAGGCTCATTTATATTATATAAAACCTTTGCCAATTTTAGAGAAGAAGGAAAATTTCCCCTAATGAATGGCAAAGTAGATTATGGAGATGAAGATGTACAATTAGCTTTTTATAAAGATAATGAATTATTAGACGAAATGCCAGAGAAAAATAATGCTGATAATCTTGCTTTTAAATATGCTAAATGTGATAATGGAGCTTATGTTGAATGGGATTATGATTTATGGGGACCTCTTGTTAACAAATTAACTAAAAATAAAACCAAATGTAGTTTATATTTTCAAAGTATGTATGATGATGAACATCTATATGATTTATCTCCAAATAATTATGATGGAACATTTGTAAATGGAGCTATTGTAAAAGACGATGAAGATAAAAAAGGTATCTATTTTGATGGTGAAGATGATTATATAGATATTGTTGATTTACCTAGTACAATTGATTGGAATAGCGGTTTTACTATAGAATTTGAAGCTAAATGGTTAAGTTTAAATAGTTGGTCACGTATCTTTGATTTTGGTAATGGTCAATCCAAAGATAATATTTTTGTAGCAAATTCTGGTGTAAGTAATTCTTTAAATTTTGATTCTAGATATGGTACTACTTCTCGAGGAAATTCAACAACAAATGCCACCATTACATTAAATGAAATTGCTTATTTTAAAATTGAAAATATAAAAAATGAAGGAAGTTATACACATAATATATATAAAAATAATGAATTAATATTTACTAAAACTTATAACGTTACAGATTATTTAAATAATATTAATAGAACTGAAAACTTTTTAGGCAAATCTAATTGGACTGCTGATAAATATTTTAATGGATATATATATTATTTAAAAATCTTAGATAAAAATAATAATTTAATTTTATGGTATAACGTTGGTTTTTAAATAAGTTCTAAAAATAAATTTTAATTCATATACTTTACTGGGTGAAATGGTATGGAACAAAGTATTGAATTAAGTAATAATCATGAAGTAAATATCTTAGATCGAAAAGAAATATATTTAACTGGTGTTAAAAAAATAAGTAGTTTTGATCATGAAGAATTTTTATTAGAAACAACAATGGGAATGTTATTATTAAAAGGTGCTGGATTAGAAATATTAAAACTTGATACTACAGATGGTAAAGTAAGAATTAAAGGTCGAATAAATAGTTTCACTTATCTTGAAAATGGAAAGGCTAAAGCTAAAGAAGAAAGCTTTATGGCTAAATTATTTAAATGAGTGCTAATTTACAATTAATTTGTTTCTTAGTATCTTTTCTTTATGGAATATTATTTGGATTATTAACTAAACTTCATTTTAGTCTAATAAATAAATATCATCAAATATTTCAAATATTAATTAGTTTAGTATTTATTATTGATATAATATTAGGCTATATTTTAATTATGTATAATTTAAATGCT
Source organism: uncultured Bacilli bacterium (assembly GCA_947626535.1). Lineage (GTDB taxonomy): Bacteria > Bacillota_I > Bacilli_A > RF39 > UBA660 > Ventrenecus. The sequence goes on from CANQSO010000032.1 coordinate 12,871, forward strand.
GGTATCTTTCATATATATTTCTTTATTTTTATTTTAGGAGGTTATTTATTATCTTTTTTAATATTAAAATATTTAAAAAAAATTAGATTAAATAAATAATCTAGTTTTTTTAATAAAGTTATTATATAATGTTTAGCAAGTTATGGCATTTTTTGAGCATCAAAAAATGGTATAACACCATTGTAGCTAATTTCTAACGAATAGTTTATATAAGGGGAAAGTAACTATTCTTTTTTTGATAAAAATGTAAAAGCTAAAGACAA
>CANQSO010000033.1 GCA_947626535.1 uncultured Bacilli bacterium
ATTCAGGACACCTCCTTTGATTTTTAGTGCATTTATTAGACAGCATTTATTTTATCAAAGGAGGTTTTTCTGTGCAATGCTAAAGCTTTTTAGAACCCCCCCAGTACAACTGGGGGTTTTCGTAAACAAAAAAGAATGTACTTTTAGGATATTTCATGTACAATTTTGTACATTTTTATATTCCCTTTTTTGTACATTCTTATAGTATCATTTACAATTATATAATTATATTTAATTTTCTTCAATAATTCCATAAGAATTATCATTTCTTTTATATAAAACACTTATCTTATCAGTTTCACTATTCTTAAATAAATAGAAATCATGATCTACTAATTCCATTTGTAATATAGCTTCTTCTTCACTCATTGGTCTTAACTCAACTTGTTTTCTTTTAACAACTATACTATAATTTTCTTCTACATCATCATTTTCCATTTCAAATCTTAAAACTTCTTTAAATTGTTTTCTAAGTCTTGTCTTATTTTTTCTAATTTGTCTTTCTAATTTATCTGATACTTTATCAATAGCTGCATATAAATCATTATCACTTACTTCAGCTCTTAATGTAAATTTACTAGATGGTACAGTTACTTCAATAATCTCATCTTTATTTCTTACTCTAATAACAACATATGCTTTCATTTCCACTGGATTTTCAAAATAACGATCTAATCTACCAATTTTCTCATTAACATAACTTTTAATAGCATCTGTTACTTTAACTTTATCCCCTCTAATATCTATTCTCATATTTTCACCTTCCTTAATCTAATTGTATCATTTATTTGAAAATAAGCAAGAATAAAAAAAACTACTTGTTAGCAGTTTTCTTAGCTGATTGAAGGTACAATTTCTTCTACATCTAAAGCTTGTAATCCTTTAGCTGTCTCAATCATCTTAAAGTCTACAACTCCACCTTCTTTAAGGGTCTTATATCCGTCTTTTCTGATTGCTGAGTAATGAACAAAGATATCTTCTAAGTCACCATATTCAATAAACCCATAGCCTTTGGTGTTGTTAAACCACTTCACTTTGCCTCTTAACATATGAAACTCCCTTCCTATTACATTTTTTACTGCTCAAACAACTTACATTACCTATAAGAGTAACGACATGTTCCATTTTAAAGCATTGAATTATTTATATTCATCAATTAGTCTTAAATGTTATCTTTTTGGTTTAAAATAAATTTTTTAATTTAAAATTTTAGTTTTAATTATTTTTATACTAAAGAACTAATAATTAATTTTAACTTAAATTTTATTTCTTTTTATAATGATATACTTTAATTGTTTAAGTAAAGGAGGAGTATGAAAAAGAAGTTTATTAATAGTTCTCTGAAATATATTGAATCACAAAAAAATTTAACAGATTTGGATAGGAAAAAATTAAAATACGGATTAGAAGGATTTTATAATTTAATGACTAAGTTTATTGTCTTAATTATTCTCGCTACGATATTTAATTTAATACCTGAATTAATCTTATTAACAATAATTTATGGTTTTTTAAGATTATATGGTTTTGGCCTACATGCTAAAAAAACATGGCAATGTTGGGTTAGCACTTTACCTATTTATATTGGTGGATGTTTTTTAATTAAATATGTAACTATACCTCCTCTTATCTGTAATATTATTTGGATATTTGGTTTTATTTCTTTTATCTTATTTGCTCCAAGTGATACTAAAGCAAGACCATTAATTCATAAAGAAAAAAGAATCAGAGCTAAGATATTTTCAATAATTATAGTTATAGTTTTATATAATATTAATCTATATTTAAATAATTCAATATTTTTAAATACTTCATTATATGCTTTATTTATCCAAAGTCTTGTTATGAATCCTCTAGTTTATAAGATATTCAATGCTCCTTATAATAATTATAAGACATTTGATCAAACAACGGTTTAAATTATTTATATAGATTTAAACAAGAAAGGATGTGAAGAAATGTTAGCTAGTCTATTATCTGGAATTGCAAATTTATTTGCAAATTCTGTATCTACTGCTTGCTATTTCGTTATTTTTGACGAACCAGAAGCTGATAGAGAATTATTATAATTTAAAAAGATGTGTTAAAGGAATAAATTTAACATATCTTTTTTATTTCTTCATAACGGTAATTTGATTAGTAAAAACATTATTTTTAATTTTAGTTTTTAAATTAATTTTACGTTTATTTAATAATGAATATATTCCTAATCCATGACCTTCTTTCTTAGTAGTATAATTTAACTTGCCAATATTTTCAATTTCTAATTCTCCTTCAAAAGTATTCATAACTAAAACATTTATAGTTTTTTCTTCTTCTAAAAATCTTAAATAAATAACTTTTTCTTTACTTTTATAAGCAGCTTCTAAAGCATTATCTAAAACAACTCCTAAAGCTTCACATAATAAATTATAACTTCGAGGACTAATAATATCTAAAATATCATTATTAATCTTATTCTCAACACTAATTTTTAATTCTTGATGATTAAAATTATAGATTTTTTCATATATTAAACCATTAATACCAGATGGAGCATCTTTTAAATCAAAACTTGTTTGAAAAGAATTATTATATTCTTTAATTAAATCATTAATAACTTTAGAAGCTTTAGGTGAAGAGATAGCTTTAATCCCTATTAATTTACTTGTTAAATTATGTTTAAAAACTCGATAATTATCTATTAAGGTAATATAAAATTCATTATTCTTAATTAATAATTGATTAGTTTTTTTAATATTATATAAATTAATTTCATTAAAAATGATTCTTACTATTAATACTAAAAGAATTATTGATATAAAAGTAATAGATTCAATTACAATTCGATCTTTTAATTTTATAAATACTACAGCATCTAATATAAAATATATTATAAATACAACGATAACATTAATAATTGAAACATCTAAATTAAAAACATAATTTTTAATTTTATCAATTGTATTTATTACTAATTTAGATTTAGTTATCCATATTAAGAAAATATCCATTACAACTGTTCCAAAAGGTCTTATAATTAAACTATTTACTTCAAAAGTAAAAATTAAATTAACTATATTAAAACCTAACATAATAAGCATATCTAATAATAGTAAAAATAACCAAATAACCACATTATAAAATACTATTTCACTAAGACGTTTCTTAGTAAATATTTTTTCAACTAATATAAAAAAACTTAAACATAAAATACAATTAAAAATAGCAGATAAATAATTAGCAATAAAGATTTCTAAAAAAGAACAAAGAATCATAATTATTTCTAAAATATGATTTTTAATTTGTTCTATTTTGGCTAATTGATAATAAGTTTTAAATAAGACTGTCATTGTTAATATGACAATAAAATAATTAAAAATAAATAATAAAATATTATTCATTTTTCGATCTCCTTCCGATACTTTTTAGATAATAAATCAACTCTTTTACCATTACTTAAAACAAAGTAGCCATTACTATATTTGTATTCAACAACATGATCTCTATTAACTATACAACCACGATGGGTTCTTACAAAACGACTATCTAATTTTTCTAAAATATCATTTAAACTACTTACAATTTTAAAATCTACTTTTTTAGTATGAATAATAATTTTTCTATCTTCTTTATCACGAGTAATATATAAAATATTTTTTAAATAAATTTCTAAATCAGCATTACGAGAATAAATCTTAAGCATTTTCTTATCAAATTTTTGATTATAAATTAACTTTAAATCTCTTTCTAAACGAGATTCCATATCATGAAATTTTTCAATAAAATCAAAGACATCTAAAATACTTCTATAAACAGTTTCAAACATTTTATCATGACTAGTAATAAAAATAATTTCACTATCCCAATCATTTTCTCTAATCTTATGGGCTATATCAATACCACTAATACTACCTTCTAATTCAATATCTAAAATATATACTTTACGATATAATTCTTCATTTATTTCTTTTTGTAAGTCTTTATCATATTTAGAGTAATATTTAACTTCAATTTCTGTATCATTAAGGATCGATATCTTACGAATAACCTTTTTAACGGTATTTTGAACAGATTTTTCATCTTCTACTATTACAAATTTAATCATATACTACTCCTTAACTTTGTTTACTCTGAGTAATTATAACATAATCATTTTTAAAAAAGTACAGTTAATAACTGTTAGGGAATAAAATAAAAAAAAGACTTTGCATATTGCAAAATCTATTCAAAACTTACATCTTGCCATGATGAATGAGGTGGTCGTTCTTGTAATAAACTGTTATAAAACATTTTACTAGTTGTAGCTTCTTCATTATGAACAAAATTATTACCATATGTTATCGTTTCTAATTTAGAAGTTCCAGAAAACATTTCATCATAATTTAAAACATTATGGGTATCAAAACCACTTAAATCTAAACTTTGTAAATTTTCATCGCCCGCGAATAAACGATACATACTATTAACATTAGATGTATTCCAGCCTTTAAGATTTATTTCTTGTAAATTACTCATACCATTAAAGACACCATCCATACTTGTTATATGACTGGTATCCCAACTACTTAAATCAAGATTTGTTATATTAGAATTGGCAAGGAACATATAGTCCATTGAAGTTACATGACTAATATCAGAACCAGTTAAGATTATATTCTGAACTCCTAAACCTCCAGTAAAAAATTTATTGCTATTTGGTGGGAAAACAAAATTAGTCATATTTAGAGTTGATAAACTATTACATGAGCTTAAAAAACCATTTAAAAAATTATGAGAAACATTGCTTAAATCCCAGTCACTTAAATTTAGTTCTGTTAAAATGATTAATCCGTCAAATATTTTAGTAACATCATTTACATGACTTGTATCCCAACTGCTTAAATCTAAACTTATTAAATTTGCTGCTCCATAAAACATTTGATACATATTTGTAGTATGACTGGTATCTGAATTAGTTAAATCTAAATTTTCTATAGTCATATATTCAAAAAAATTAGAACAATCTTGGGGAAAGATAAAATTAGTCATATTTATTGTAGCTAAATTACGATTTCCACTAAACATATTTGGATAAGAAGATAAACCACTTAAATCCCAATTACTTAAATCTAGATAAGTTATGGTATTTGCCCCATTAAGCATCTCATTTACTTTAGTAACTTGTTTAGTATTAAAATTACTTAAATCTAAACTTTGGACACCACTTATGCCTTCAAACATATTACTCATATTAGTAACATTACTAGTATCAAAAGAGCTCAAATCAAGTAAAGGAATACTAAAGCCTTTACCAAACATATTGCTCATATTAGTAACTTGACTGGTATTAACATTATCTAATATTAGTTTATCTAAATTATTGGAACCAATAGATGAAGAGACAATAAAACTTGGAGAGATACTATCATTAAAAGTCCAATTGCTTAAATTTAGTTCACTTAAATCATCCATTGATCCAAACATATTACCTATACTTATCACATTTGCTGTATCAAAACTACTTAAATCTAAACTTGTTAAAGAACTACAACCGCTAAACATTGAACTCATACTAGTTGTATGACTAGTATCTACGTTATCTAATATAATAGTATTTAAACTTGTTAAGCCAGCTGAAAAGAACCAATTACTATTTACTGGAAAGATGGCATTTGTCATATCAATTTTTGTTATTAAACTGTTACCATAAAACATACTTGGAGAAGATGTTAAACTGCTTAAATCCCAATTACTTAAGTTTAATTCAGTTATATTAGGAACTTGAGCAAACATATTTTCAACAGTCGTTACATGACTAGTATCCCACATACTTAAATCAAGAATTTTTAAATTTGAACAGCTTTGAAACATTCCATCCATATTAGTAACATGACTAGTATCAGAACCTTCTAATATAAGATTTTTTAAACCAGTTAAGCCAGCTGCAAAAAAATTACTACTATTTGGCGGAAAAACAAAATTGGTCATATCTAAAGTAATCAAATTAGTATTTCCGCCAAATATACTAGCTGATGAAGATGGAGATAAATTGCTTAGATCCCAATTACTTAGATTTAAGGTAGAGAAAGTAGCACCTCCAAATATTCCACTCATATTAGTTACTTTACGAGTATCAAAACTACTTAAATCTAAAGAAATTAATGCTCTACAAGAACTAAACATCGAACCCATATTAGTAGTTTCACTAGTATTTAACTTATCTAAACCAATAATATCAGTCAAATTTGAATAACCAGAAAACAAATTACTACTATTAGGATTAGCTTTTATTCCTCCATCACCTTGTAAATAACCGATGCAGTTAATATCACCACTTTCACATACAACATAACTTTGAACACTATTATCTTGTTTTTCACTTTCATCAAATGGACCATATACTACTCCATCATTACTTGTTTTACGATTTTTATTATCTTCTATTACTATTTGTTTAATATTTGATTTATATTTCCACATTCCCTCTTTATCAGAAAAACTTATTGTTCTTAAGGTTCCCGCATTGATAAATTTATCATTAGTATATTCAGTACTTAAAGTAATTTTACCTTTCCAACTAGCATTCATTGTACTTTCATTCATGGGCGTATCTTTATCTAAATATAATTGTAAATTAAATTCTCTTGTTTCATTATTTTTTAAAGTAAATTGATATAAGGCATAAGCATGTCTTGCATCTTTTATTACTTTATTACTATCATTTATTGTATTTCCTGTTAACTTATTTGCTTTATTTAATTTTTCATGATAATCATTTTCATATAGTAAAACATCAACATAGTCATCTTCTAATAATGTATTACTTACATTTAATGTTTCTAAATTTATAACCGCATTTTGTAAATTATTGCATTTATTTATTATGGTAAAATGATATGGTGTTTGATTTGTTAAAAAATATTCTAATGCATCTTCTTCTAATGGATAGGCATCATCTAAAGTTATATCATCTTCACCACTAAAATCTACTTTTAAACAAGCACTTTTAACAATATTTTTATTTGTTTGTTCTTTGGTTAATAACCAGTAAGCATATGTTACCCCTAAACATATAACAATAACAGTTATTATTCCAATTATAGTATATTTAGATTTTTTATTTTGAAATAGCTTTTTCATTATACCATCTCCAACTTTATCATAGTAAAAAATAAAACAAAAGAAAAAAGAATTAACATTTTTCTATGTCAATTCTTGACACTTAAACATTTCTCAATTAAATAAGTTTTATAATTATTATAATAATGAACATTATCATAATTTTTTCTTTTAAAAAGATCGACAAACTCTAAAATATTTTCATTACTACCAAAAAGTAAATAAGAGTTATCTTTATCATTACAAGAAATATTTATTAATTCTTTTTTATCTTTAAATAAATTAAAAGGATATACTAAACTTTTAATATTATTATTGTTATAAATAGTTTTAACTAAATAAGTATCTAAAATATTTAAAAAGATAGCATTTTTTTTCTTAGGATATAAACTATACTCACTAATAAATTCTAATTTATTAATACCTACTGAATTAAAAGCCATTATAAATAATTCTTTATCAGCATTATAAAAAGGGGAAGAATAAATAAATTTAATAATAGGAGAGAATAAAAAACCAATCTTTTCTTTTTTAATAAAGTTTTTAAATTCTTTAATAAATAAACCAATATTAATAATTTTACCATACATTAAAGAATTAAAAGAGAAGGCATAAGTTTTAATTTCATCTTTTTTAGTATATTGTAATTTATTATCATGAAAATAAAATATATATTTATTCTGCATCAAAATCCCACCTTTTAAAAAAGTCCTTAACGGACTAATCTAATTCATTCACTGTTTTTTCAAAAAATGTATTAGGATTGGTTAAAACGCCATCCAGATATACTTCAAATAGTAGAGTTTGTTTAGTAGTATCTATTTCACTTTGACCAGATTTAGCAATAATGTCATTTTGATTTACTTGGTCGCCTTCTTTAACTAAAACTTCACCTAAAGTATAATAGATACATGTAACATTTTCACTTTCAAGGGTTAAGACGGTTCCTAGTATTTCATCTTGTTTAATTTCTTTAATAGTTCCACTAACTGAGGCAATTACTTCAAAAACATTATCACTAGCATATAAAATCCCCGTATTTGGCATATAAGTATTTTGATAGTAGATTAAAGAACTTTCTTGACTTTCACTAGACGCTTCATCATCATAATAATCTTTTAAAATGCTAATGGAATCGCCAATAAATGGTTTAGAGGCTTTCATAACCTCAGGGGTAACTTCATTATTAATGGGTTTGCTATCATCACTTTCATTAAACACATTAACGGAATAATCATAGTTATCAACAGTAGGTTCACTACGACTTAATAAAGTTCTCGTTAATAAAGAAATGCTTATAGCTAAAACAACAATTGTAGTAATGTAAATACTAGGTAAAACAAAACTCTTCAATTTTCTTTTTTTCATATATTTCCTCCTACATCTATTTTGAATCAGAAGAAATATTTTTATACTAAGAAATATGAGAAATTTTGGTATTTTGATAATAATGACTTAAAATTTCACTATAAGAATGACCTTCTTTAGCCATCCCATTGGCTCCATATTGACTCATACCAACCCCATGACCATAACCTTTAGTAGTAATTAAATAGTTAGAACCATCTTCACGAATTGTAAAATCAGTTGAACGTAAACCTAGTTTAGTTCTAATGTCAGTTCCTTTAAAAACAAGACCATTAATTTTAAGTGATAAAACCCGATTAGATGAACTTCTTACTTCATCACTAATAGTAACAGATTCACAACTAATACCTAAACTATTACAAAAATCTTCTTTGCTAATTACTTTTTCATAAAGATAATTATTTAACGATTCATTATCCCAAGAAGATTCCACACTTTGTAAGTATGGAAGAGCTTCACTAAAAACTAATTCAGAATTTTCAGTCTTGCCATTACTCATGGAAAAATAAAAAGCATTAATAATTTCATCATTATAAGTTAATACTTCATCTTTCGTGCTTAAAACGGCATCTCGAATTTTTAAATAATTATTAAAAAACAAAACATTCCAAGTTTTAAGTAATTGTTCATTAGTTTTATAAGCTTGATCTTTTACCCCAATTATTAAATCATAATCTAAATTACGCGTGTTTTTTTTATACATCGCAAAAGTTCGGGCGGCGACGGCTTGAGCTTTTAAGGCTTCAACTTCAAAACTAGCCGGCATCTCCGCACTTAAAACCCCGATTATATAATCTTCTAAATTAACGTTTTCAATCTTACCAGTAGACTCATCAAGTAAGCGAATACTTATAGCATTTTCTTCATCTTTAACAGCTGATGGCATGGGAAAATAATAATTAGTTTTTTTCTCATGATAAACTACAATTCCTAAAACAATAATTAAAACAAATACTACTCCAAGTAATATTTTATTTTTCATTAGTTCACCCAAAAACCTAAAAAGAATTCACTAAGTAAATAACCACCAATAAAACTTAAAACAAAATACAAAATTCGGGCTTCAACAACTTTATTTTTACGAATAAAGCGATCAAAGTTTACTCCTGATAAAGCAAAAGCACAAACCATGGAACAAATTATATATAAATAAACTCTTATATTCATTTGTATACTTCACTTTCATAAGCAATTATTTTATTAACTCTTCTTTCGTGTCTTTCATCATTTATAACTTCGGCCCCAATAAAAGCATCAATATATTTTTTGATATTTTCAATTCCATCCGTAAAGTTAAAAGTCATCACATTAGCTCCATTATCATTTCTTGATAAAACCGCGTCTTCTACAGAATTAATCTTAGCACATCTAATTCCCTTTACTTTATTAGCAGCAATAGACATCCCAATACCAGTTCGACAAACTAATATGCCAATATCAGCATTCTTACTAACAACATTATTACAAACTAAAAAAGCAAAATCAGGATAATCATCAGTAGGAGTATTTTCTTTACTACAATCAATAACTTCATATCCCTTACTTTTTAAATAATCAATAATTTCTAATTTATATTCTCGACCACGATGGTCAGACGCAATAGCAATTTTCATAACCATTCCTCCAAGTTAATTATATTACAGGAAATATCTTCACGCAATTTAAAAAACAATAATAGACAAAAAAATTAATAAAAACTATAATGTTCTTATTAACTTATATTTATTATCTTCTTTTACTTCTTCATACATAAGATAATTATTTTGATCAGTATCTAAGCGAATATTAACATGATAATTATCTTTATTTAATAAAACATTTAATCTTCTTTTTTCCGAACTATCTAATAAATGAGTATATAAGTATAAATATAACATTACTCTTTCATAAGGTCCATTTACATGACCTAAGTTAATTAAGTAATCATTCATAAATTTAATTTTTTTCATTGTTAATAAATTTTTTTCGCCATTAGGCACATCTAAAAATTCATAAGCTATATTACGAGGAGCCATTTTATCATGTAAATCATTAATTAAAGAATTATAGTAATGTTTATTTAAAGTTTTTTCTAAATCAATTAAGTATTCAGTAGGTAATTTAATTAAATTTGGATGACTCTCATTAATAGTTTTAAATCTAGGCACTACTCCAAAATTGACAGGACGAATATTATATTGATTATAAAATAAATCATTTAAAGAATCTAGATAATACCATCCTAATTCGCCTTTAACTAATACTACAAATAAAGGAATTTTAGCACTATTGGCAGGAACTTTTTTAGCATCTATTCCAAATTCTTTAAAAACTTTAACATAAAAATCAGCTAAAGTAGAACAAACAATATACTTTCCTTTATTAGTAAATCCTTTTTGATATTGAAGATATTTTTCTTCATCACTTGCTAAAAAATAACTTAAATCCCTTTCAAAAAAAGGTGCTAAAGAAGTATATATTTCATAAATTAATAAATCTTTAGATAATCCTGGATTAATTTCAACAATAGCATCAATTAATTTTTGTTCCATAAGACAACCCCCAAACGCCTGCTATTGTACCATATATTTGAGAAAAAGCAAATAAAAAAGAAAGATTTATTTTTCTTTCTTATCTAAATTATATTTACGATTAAATTTATCAATCTTTCCAGCTCGACTTGCTTGTCCTTGTTTTCCAGTATAGAAAGGATGACATTCACTACAAACTTCAACTTCAATATTATCTTTAGTTGACATAGTTTTAAATGTTGCTCCACAAGCACACTTAACAGTTACTTCTTTCATTTCTGGATGAATATTTGCTTTCATAATTCTCTCCTTTCGCCATGCCAAGTTCATGGCATAGTATTTCTTTGTCTCATGTATTATATCAATATATTTTATTACTTTCAAGCCTAAACTTTACTTGACATTTTTATAGTTCTTGATATTTCTTTGTTATTTTGATTATCACTTATATTTTCTGAAATTAATTTTGCTTCTTGCATTTTTTTTATTTTTTCAAGCTCATTTAATAACATTTCTTTATTAACCCCTTTTATATCTCTAGCAAAATAATATATCCATTCTATATTTTGAGTTTTGAGAATTCCTTGTTCTAACTTTTTTAAATTTGCTCCTTTTATATCAAAAGCAAATCGATAAATATCTACTACACTTGGAGTTTCTATTATAGCATCAGTTAATTTTTCAATATTTGTCCCTTTTATATCTTTAGCAAAATGATAAATATAAGAAGAATTTTTAGTTTCAATAATAGCATCAGTTAATTCTTCAAGATTTGTCCCTTCGATATTTATAGCAAATTCATAAATATAATAAGGAGACTTACTATTTATGACTGCTTTCATTCCTATATCTTTATCAATAACCCCTTGCTCTACTAGTTTTAAAAATTCCTTAAAATTTTCTAGCAATAATTTTTCAATATTCATATTTTTTCTTCTTTCAATTAAACTTTACCTTTTATTTCTATTTAAAATTACTTCTTTAAATGATGGTACTCTTCCATCCATAACACTATAAACATCAAAATATCTCTTATCTTCAATAAATCTTATACTATTAATATTTTCATCAGAAAAATATTCAAAATGATTATTAATATTATGTTTTAAAAAATCTTTAATATAATTTTTAGTATCTTCAAATGAAAAATTATTTTTATAATTTAAACTAATATTATACATATATGCATCAAGATTTGGATATTTACTTATAATTTTTAACCAATCATTTTTAATAATAGTAGATCCATAAGGAAGATAAAAATATCCTGTTAATTCAGCAAAATGCTTATCAGAAAATTTTTCTTTATAATTAGTTTCTTTTAATGGTCCTTTAAATTTTAAAGTATTATGTAATAAACCATAACGGTAAGTTTCTCCAGAATATATGGCATATGGATAATTAATATTAAAGTTTAAATCTTTAGGAAGTTCAATATAATAATGATTAAATTTTCTAGCATCATTAACTACTTTATTTAAAACCATAACAACAAATTCAATATTTTTTTCACTTAAATTACTAATTAATCTTGTTATAGTTATATCTCCTTTAATATATAAAGCAATTTTTTTTAATAATAATCGTTCTTTAGGATTAAAACCTAAACTTCTAAATTTATTTAAAGATTCTAAATATTGATCCATAAAAATTTCCCCCTTTAGGTACAAGTATAATACTATATTATTAGTTAAAATGTCAATAAAAAAACCATAAACAATGTTTATGAAGAATAAAGAATTCTAACGTTTACTAAAACGTACTGTAAAACTTACATAATATCAATATAAAACAGAGTGTATTTAATCACTCTGTAAATTTCAGTGTTATTTGCCTTGGTTGCGACGCTAACAGATAGCGCTTACCTATAATAATGTAAATTTAAATAAATTTAAGGCGCATAACAAGGACTTACTGATAACACCAATATTATATTATGCAATTTTTTAAATGACAATACATGTTAAGGACACAAATTAAACTATTACTCTAGGATATAGGTTATATTAAAGTATCTCAAACAACAAAAAACCTCACAAATTAAATTCATGAGGTATAAAGAATTCTAACGTTTACTAAATTGTGGTGCACGACGAGCTTTTTTAAGACCATATTTTTTACG
>CANQSO010000034.1 GCA_947626535.1 uncultured Bacilli bacterium
AGCTACCTACAATAAGCAACATAACAAGTAATAAAATCAAAATGATTTTATCTTTCTTCACTTCTACCACTTCCTAAATATTATTTTACAGAAAATAGTTAAAGTTTTCAATCAAAACTTACATCTTGCCAAGATGAATGTGGTGGTCTTGGAGCATTTGTACCATTAAACATACTATCTATTACTACTAAAGGATTATGAACAAAATTAGAACCATAATTAATTTCAGTTAATTTACTGTCAGTAATAAACATAGCTGACATATCAGTTACAAGATTAGTATTAAAACTACTAATATTTAAACTTTGAAGATTATTCATAAAACCAAACATAACTCGCATATTAGTTACATGACTGGTATCAAAACTACTTACATCTAAAGTTGTTACTGGTAAACTCATAAACATACTATCCATATTAGTTACATTGCTTGTGTTAACATTTTCTAATATTAAACTATTAAAATTGGCATCATAACTAAGACCTGAATTTGCAGCAAAACTTTTTGCTATATTATCATTAAACTTCCAATTGCTCAAATTAAGTTCTTGTAAACTATTCATATTGTTGAACATAGCTATAGTACCAGTTAATTTAGTGGTATCAAACATACTCAAATCTAATGATGTAAGTCCAGAACAACCATTAAACATTGAACTCATATTAGTTACATTGCTTGTATCAAAACTACTTAAATCTAAACTTTGTAAATTTTTTAAGCCCAAAAATAAATTAGTCATATCTGTTACTTCATCTGTTTTAACATTATTTAATATTATAGTTTGTAAAGATGAAGGAGCTCCAGGACCAAAAGCATTAGAACTTCCTCCAAACCCAACGGTAACCTTATTAAAATTCCAATTACTTAAATTCAAGCTTTGCAATTTAGATGAGCCAAAAATCATCCCATCCATATTTACTAAATTATCAGTATCAAAATCGCTTAAATCAAGAGATTCCAAACTATGTAAACTAGAAAACATACTTTTAACAGTTGTAACATTTGCTGTATTAACATTTTTTAAAATAATCGTTTTTAATGGTATTTCTACCTCACTAGATGTATTTCCTAATGATGTTACTAGAGAAAAACTAGCTGTTAAAGAATCATTAAATACCCAGTTGCTTAAATCTAAAGATTGTAAACTGGTCATATTTTTAAACATTAAAGCAATATTTGAAACATGACTTGTATCAAAATTACTTAAATCTAAATTGGTTATTGAAGTACAATCTTTAAACATCTCAAACATTTTTGTAGTATTACTAGTATTAACTCCATCTAATATTAAATTATTTAAACTAGTTAAATTTCCTGAAAATAAATCAGTACTATCTGGTGGAAAAATAACATTAGTCATATTTAAAGTTTTCAAACTTGTATTATTTTTAAACATATTAGGTGCAGATGTTAAACCACTTAAATTCCAACCGCTTAAATTTAATTCGGTCAAACCACTAGCATTTTCAAACAAATTTGTAACATTAGATATCATTTCAGTATTAAATCCACTTAAATCTAAGGTAGTCAATTTTGCACAGCCGCCAAACATGCTACTTATATTAGTTACATTACTTGTATCAAAACTACTTAAATCTATTGTTTGCAAATTATATGATCCTCCAAACATACTACTCATATTAACCACATTTGTCGTATCAAAATCACTTAAATCAAGATTTGTTAATTTTGGAGAAGATAGTACAACAAACATACTTCCCATATCCGTTACCTCACTAGTATTAACATTAGTTAATATTAAATTTTCAAGTGAAGTACAGGTATTTAAAGAAGATTGTCCAGTAAAACTTTTGGCAATATTATTATTAAATTTCCAATTACTTAAATTTAAAGTAGTTAAACTAGTATCACTATTAAACATACTTCCAACAGTAGAAACATTACTTACATCAAATGAACTTAAATCTAACTCAGTTAAACTTTGACAAAAATTGAACATTGAGGCCATATTGGTAACATTTGATGTATTAAAATTTGATAAATCAATGGATAATAAACTACTCATTCCACTAAACATATTCATCATACTTACTGCTTCACTTGTATCTAAGTTTTCTAAACCAGTTATATCAGTTACATTAGTAAAGCCATTAAACAAATTACTACTATTTTGATTTAATTTTACTCCTCCATCACCTTGTAAATATCCTATACAACTAGTATCCTCTTCTTCACATACGACATAACTTTGAATACTGTTATCTTGTTTTGCACTTTCATCAAATGGACCATATAATACTCCATCTTCACTTGTTTTAAGATTTTTACTATCTTCTATTACTATTTGCTTTATATTAGATTTATATTTCCACATTCCCTCTTCATCATTATAACTAATTGTTTTTAATGTTCCAGCATTAATAAATTTATTATTAGTATATTCAGAACTTAAGGTTATTTTACCTTTCCAACTGGCATTCATATTTGCATCTTCCATTGGGGTTTCAGGGTCCATGTATAATAATAAATTAAAGTCTTTTTCTTCATTTTGTTTTAATGTGAATTTATATAAGCTATAAGCATGTTTGGCATCAGTAATAACTTTGTTTTCATCATTTGGGGTATTTCTTGTTAATTTTTTATATCTATTTAAATTAATATTATAATCATCTTCATATAGTATTACATCTATATATTCATCTTCTAAGGCTTTTCCACTTACTGTTAATGATTCTAAATTAATACTTACACTTCCTAAATTATCACACTCATTTTTTATTGTAAAATGATATGGTGTTGCACTAGATAAAAAACTTTCTAGTTGTTCTTCATTCATTGGGTATGCTTTATCTAATTTGATATCATTCTCACCACTAAAATCTACTTTTAAACAAGCAGTTGTAACAACATTTGATCCTACTTGTTGTTTTGTTAAGAGCCAATAAGCATATGTTATCCCTAAACAAATAATACATACTGCAATAATTACCAATAAAGTATATTTAAACTTTTTATTTTCTAATAACTTTTTCATCATATCATCTCCATTTTAATCATAACAAAAAATTAAACATAAATAAAAAGAATTAACATTACTATAATGTCAATTCTTTACACTTAATCAATTTTAACTAATTCTTTAATATTTCTAATAACTTTCTTTTCAATTCTAGATATATATGATTGGCTAATTCCTAACATATCAGCAACTTCTTTTTGAGTATAACTTTCGGTATTATTTAGACCATATCTTAAAACCATAATTTGTTTTTCTCTAGGATTTAATTTATTTATTTCACTGGCCACTAAGTTTTTTTCAACACCTCTTTCATATTCATCACTTACTAAATCAGTATCAGTTCCTAAAATATCTTCTAAATGTAATTCATTTCCTTCAGCATCATAATTTAAACTATCTTCTAAAGATATCTCTTTCTTTCTTTTTTTATTTTTTCTTAAAAACATTAATATTTCATTAGCAATACATCTTGAAGCATAAGTTGCTAATTTAATATTTTTATCTATTTTATAAGTTTCAATTCCTTTAATTAAACCAATTGACCCAATACTAACTAAATCTTCTAATTCATATCCCGTATTTTCATATTTTTTAGCTAAAAAAACAACTAATCTTAAATTATGTTCTATTAATTTATTTTTAGCATCAACATCACCATTCTTAGCTTTAATTAAATAAGCTAGTTCTTCTTCTTTATCTAGTGGTGGTGGTAGTTTATCAGTACTTCCTACAAAAAAACATTCATTATATTTTTTCTTTAACCAATTAATAATTTTATTTAACATAAAAATCCTCCAAACATTTAAAATTTAACAAACAATCTACTCCATCATTTAATAAATCATCTTCACTTATCCCTAATAAATAATCAGACTTTTTAATACCAAAAATTTCAATTGAAGATAATTTAATACATTTAATTAAACCATGATGATTTAAAGTATTATAAGGAACATACATTGGACTTCTAATCGATACTACTCCTTTAAGTTTTTTCTTATTAATTAAAACAATTTTTTTCTTAGTTATGGGGTCTATTAATTTATTACCTGTATCGATAAAACCATTAATTTTTAAAGTTTTACCATTATAAAAAGAAAAAGTTACAGGCACTATTTTATTATAGAAAGATACTTCTCTTCGTTGTTTATAATAAATATATAAAATTATTGGTGAGATTATTACTAAAAATAGATAATTAATTGATACATCATCATAAACAAACATTAACCCACTAACATTTTCTCTAAAACTTAAATTTAAAAAATATAAAAAACCACCTAAAACAACACTAGTCATATAAAAGTATGCCATATTATTTATTAAATACTTTTTATCTTTAATTCCAAAAGTTATACTAATCATTATCAAGCTTAATATAATTTTAAATAAAAATAAAGTTATATTATTAAAATTTAAGAAAAGGCTAAAGATACTAATTGAGCCAATTAAAGAACCAAAGAAGACTTTTCTTAATTTAACATTTCTTTTTAAGGTGATACTAACAGTTAAAAGTAGTAGAAAGTCAAAGAAAAAGTTTAAAAAGAATAAAGCATCTAAATATATAGTCATAGTATCACCATAGATATATTAACACACCATGAAAAAAGATTTTGTCGAAACAAAACCTTAAAATCAAATTTAATTAAAACTTATCTAATATTTTTAAAATTCCTTCATAAGGTAAATAAGCACAATGCTTACGATTATTTTGTTTATAAATATTATTATAAGCATTAGCTTCATTAAGTAATTCTTCATTATATGGTTGTTCATCAATCATACTCTTAAAATTACTTACATATTCTTTAGCTTCTTTAACGGTTTTACCAATTAAATTATGAATCATAATTGAGCAAGAAGAAGTAGAAATTGCACAAGCTTCTCCATCAAAATAGATATCTTCAATTACGTTATCTTTAATTTTAATATAAATATCTAAATTATCAATACAACTACTATTATTAGTATTAACCATTTGATAATCTTCTTTTTTATCTGGTACTTTTTTATTTACTGGATTAGTATAATGATCCATAATAATTTCTCTTCTTAAATCTTCATCCATTTAAATCATCTCTATTCTCATTTTTTCTTTATTACTTAATAATTCAATTAAATCATCTATTTCACTTTCGGTATTATAAAAATATAAGCTAACTCTAATACTATTTTTTACTCCAACTTCACTTTTTAAATTCTTAGCACAATGATTACCTGCTCTTACACAAATATTATATTTATTTAAGTAATAAGCTACATCTTGACTAAAAATTCCTTCTACATTAAAAGATATAATTCCACTATCAGATTCAATATTTAAAATATCTAAGTAAGGTATTTTAATTAATTTTTCCATGGCATACTTTCTTAAATTCATTTCATATTCATAAATTTTATCCATCCCAATATTGGTTAAATAATCAATGGCAGCCCCAAGACCAATTGCTCCAGCTATATTAGGTGTTCCAGCTTCTAGTCTTGTCGGTAATTCTTTAAAATATACTTCACTTGGTGAATCAAATGATTCATTCATTCCACCACCTAAATTAATTGGTTCTAATTCTTCAAGTAATTCTTTTTTACCATACAACACCCCAATGCCTGTTGGTCCACACATTTTATGTCCTGAAAAAGCCATAAAATCAACATCTAAATCAATTACATCAGTTTTACGATGCGGAACATATTGAGAAGCATCCATGACAACAAAAATATTATGTTCATGAGCAAATTTACATATTTCTTTGATTGGTCTTTCATCGCCAATAACATTTGTAATACCTGCTAACGCAATAACTTTAGTATTAGATGTTACACTTTTTATGACATTATCCATTGTCACATAATGATTATTATCTAAAGGAATATATTTTACTTTAGAGCCTATCGTATTTTGTAAGTGAAACCATGGTAACACATTAGAAGCATGTTCACTAGTAGTTATTAGTATTTCATCATTAGCATCTAAAAAATTCTTAAAAAATCCATTAGCAATCATATTCAAAGATTCAGTTGAACCACTTGTAAAAATAATTTCTTCTCTTTCTTTGGCATTAATAAATTTTCTAACCTTTTCTCTTGCCCCTTCATATTCTTGGTCAACTTTAAAAGAAATATCATAATCGCCTCTATGAGCATTAGCTGAATAATTACTATAATAATCTACTATTTTATCAATTACTACTTGCGGCTTTAAAGTAGTCGCCCCATTATCTAAATAAATAATTTCTTTATTTAACATTGGAAAATCTTTTGTATACATTAAAACACCTCCCTATCTATTTAACATACTTTCTAAAAATCCTTTAACTATAATCTCTTTAGCATTTTCATTATCTATCCCTTTACTATTTAAATAAAATAATTCATCATCACTTATACTTCTTATAGTTGCACTATGATTGGCAATTGCCTCATTAGAATAAACTAAAAGTTCTGGTAAACATGTTATTTTTTCATCTTTAAGATTTAAAACTTTAATTTGTTCTAAAAATTCATTATCAATTGTCTTTTCATTTATTAAACCAACTGTTTTTAAAGTTGATTTATTATTATCCTCTTGTACAACATGAAGAATTATTTTACTATATGATGAATTACCATCTAAACTATTTTTTATTATAATATTATTTTCTTTATTTAAACTTAATCCTAACGATATATTAACAACATTATTATTTTTACTATGAATATGAATACTTCCATTTATACCATTTAAATTAAGTAAACAATGACTTTCTAAAATAACATTATCTTCTAAATAAATATCACAATTAAATTCCTTATTTGGCAATTCCCACTCGATAACATCTAAATTATAGCCTATTTTAATAGTGGATTCTTTTTCTAAAATTTTAATCTTTTCTTTCTTACTCATACTATTATATTCGCTCCTTTATTGCTTGATTAATCAAAATTCCTAGAAATTATTAAAACCTTTTTCTAAAATTTCTTTACTTAAAGAAGCATCACTTGATTTTTTAATTGTTTTATCCATTAGTAAATGAACATGAGTCGGTTTAAGTAGTTTAAGTAACATTTCTTGATGGGTAACAATTAATATAGCGCATGAATTATTTTCCATATAATTATTTAAAACTTTAGCAACATCTTTTATTGCGTCAACATCTAATCCTGAATCAATTTCATCTAAAATAATTAACTTAGGTTTTAAAAATAGCATTGTTAATAATTCATTTTTCTTTTTCTCGCCACCACTCATATTAACATTTACTTCTCTATGAACAAAATCTTTATTAATATTTAATTCTTCACAAATCTTTTTATTTTCTTTATTAAAGGTAAAAATATCCATAGGACTACCCTTTTCTTGTAAAGCCGTTCTAATAAGTTCCACATTTTTAACGCCCTCAATTGGAAGTGGTGATTGAAAAATATAATAAATTCCTAATTTAGCAATTTCATCAGTTTTCAAATTAGTTATATCTTTATCTTCAAAAAGAATTTGACCAGATGTTTTTTCTAGACTTGGATGGGATAATAAACTTTTACAAAGTGTACTTTTCCCCGCTCCATTAGGCCCCATTATAACATGGACTTCTCCCTCATTTATTTCTAAATTGATATTATTTAATAATTCTTTATCAACTGTTTTAACACTTAAATTTTTAATCTGTAACATAATATTATCACCAACCACCCATATTTTATCAAAAGCACCTTAAAATGTCTACTAATCAAAAAGAGCTTATTTTTTATCTTTTTATATTTTGATCTAAATTGATGTTTCAATGTCAAAAATTTAGGTGTATACAAATTAATATTTATGCATATTATATTATTGACACGTGTTAACAAGTGTAGTATAATTTTTAGCAGAAAGGAGGCCAGGATGGTCGTAAAAAAAGTGATAAAAGCCCTGGAAAAAGATGGTTGGATATTTGTAAGTCAAAAAGGTTCACACATGAAATATAAAAAGGGTGATAAAACATGCATAATTCCTAACCATCATGGCGACATTCCTAAAGGGACTTTATCAAATATAGCTAAAAGTACAGGAATTAAACTGTAATTTCTGTACTAAAGCATTTATGATTATCCAAAAAATATATGAAAAAATATTTTTATCCAGCAATTTTTTCAAAAGAAGGCAAAGCATACAATGTTAAATTCATAGATTTTGATGATATATTTACTTTTGGAATAGGATTTGATGATGCTTATTATATGGCTCAAGATGCATTGTATAATATGCTACCAGAATATAAAGACAAACTTCCAAATCCGACTTATGATTATATGAAAATTAAACTTAATGATGGTGATTTTGTTACTATGGTTGAATTAGATCCAATTGAACATGAAAGAAAAATTTCTTCTAAAACCGTAAATACTACAGTAACTATGCCAGAGTGGTTAAAAAAACTTGCTGATAATAAAGGTTTAAATTTTTCTAAAATATTACAAGAAGGCTTAAAAAAAGAATTAAATTTATTATAAAAAGAACTATTTTTTACTTTTAAATAGTTCTTTTTAATGTAAGATTTTTTTCTTCTTCTTTTTCGTTATAACTCTTTTCTAATAAAGTATAATCAACTTTGGAATTAGAACTTCTTGGAAGAAATTTATCAGTATAAACAATATCAAAAGGCAGGGCACTCGCACCAATATTATTAATAATAATATTATTTATTTTTTCTTCCAAAGTTTTTCTATCAAAATCAATATCAGTTAATCTTACGTTAAGTTTTTCTATTTCTACTGTATTGCTATTCTTAATTATTCCAAATTCTGTTGCGGATATAACTCCTGTTGCTTTATCATTATATAATTGCACAAGAATATTATTTTTTGTTGCAATTTCTAATTCAATACTCACTAATTTTATTTTTAGAAACAAAACAACTATCTTGTATTTTTTAATAAATTATGTTAATGTATTTTCACTTAAAAACAAGGAGGTTTTTATGGATTTATCTGTTAAAAATTTAAATAACATAAATTATCTAAAAAATGTATTTAAAGAACTAAAAAAATATCAAATTAATTGTGATTCACATGAACAAGAGTTTAATAATATTATTAATAACTATGAATTAAATAAGCAAAAACAAATTTATGAAGATTTACAAGAACAAGAAAATAATGAAAATGGCATTCCTAATTTAAAATTTAAAACTAATAATAATCTAGAATTAGAATTAAATAATAATTTAGAAAATTTAAAAGAACATTTAAAAGAAGAAATATTACTTATAGAATTAATGAATGCTACAAATGATTGGAATTTAAATATTGATATTGATGAATTATTTTATGCAATAAATAAAAAAGACTTTTTTAAAAAATTTGCTAATCTTGAATTACAACAATTAATTATATCTCGTTATCATAATTTATTATTAAAAAAGATTATAATTGATTATCAATTGAAAGATGAAACTTACTTAAAAAAATATGAAAATCTTGAAGCTATGCCACTACTTAATAACAGCATAAAAAAATTTTGTGAATATAATGGTATTACTTTAACAAATACTTATGATTTAAAAATAATTTTAGATGAAATATTAGATTTTTTTAAAAACAAAGACATAATTAATGATAATACAGAAATAATGGAAGTCAATAAAACTTTTCTAATGCCAATTTTACCAAGCCAAAATATTTTTTATATTTTAAAAAATAATTATCGAAAATATTTAGAACAAATAAGAAATAAACTAATATTAGAAAAAGAATATATTTTTGGCGATAGTGAATGTGACCGAATGAAATATGATCCAAAATTAAAATATTTAGGTGATAATGCCGTATTTGTTTTACAAATAATAGGTAAAAAAAGAGGCAAAAAAAAGGATTTTAGATATGCTGATTTTAATGAAATTCCTGTTTACGATATAGATTTTACAGATGTTAAAGTTGTTGGAGTCACTTTTCATGAAACAGAAAAATTTAAAAATTTAGATAAAGTTTATAATAAAGATTTAAGCAATGTTAACTTAAAAGAAAGTAAATTAGATAATATTAATTTTGATGGCTTTACCATTAATGAGGCAAATTTAGCCTATACAAATGCCGTAATTGATATTCGTACTCTAAAAAGTAAAAATATTTTGAAAACAATTTTAGATGGATGTTTTATCATATATGGAAAAGAAGATATAGAACTTATTAAAAAACTTAAAAGTCTTTATAGTCATGCAATATTTATTGAAACTAATGGTAAATTATATGAAGCCAAAGAGTTTGAATATTTAGGTAAAAATGCTAAAGAAATTATTGAATTAATTGGAATAAAAAAAGCCTATAACAAAGATTTTAGTGATATTGATTTTAAAGAAATAAATTTAGAAGATGTTGATTTTACAAATGTTAAAATTTTAAATGCTAATTTAAAAAATACTAATGCAAAATTAATACCTGAAGAAAATTATAAATTAGAAAGAATAAGAAAATAAAAACAAGAGTTATTGTTCAATCTCTTGTTCTTTTCTTTCATAAAAATTTTTAATAGAATCTAATACTCTATCCATATTATCAATAGTAAATGGTTTATTTAAAACATCTAATATTGGATAACTAAATGCTTTATCAATTGTTTCTTTATTATCATCACCAGTAATTATAACAACTGGTATTTTTCTTATTAAATTATTTTCTTTTAAATAATTTAATACTTCAAAACCATCTGATTCAGGCATATTTAAATCTAATAAAATAGCATAAACGTCATTATCTTTTAAAATATTAATGGCACTTTTACCATCACGAGCTTTAGTTATCGGATATTTATTATTTAAACTATGCTCAATAAAATTTAAAACAATTTCTGAATCATCAACCGCTAAAATCATAATTCTCCTCCAAAGTATTCTTTTAATAAATTATAAATATTATTAATCGTATTTACTAATTCTTCAAAATGACTTTCAATAAATTCTCCATCACTTTCTTTTCCTTTTAATTCATGTTCTAAAAAAACATTAGCTTCATTCATTAATCCAAAATACTTAGATTCACTTTTCATACTATGAGCTAAAATAGCATAATTTTCATAATCATGATTATTTTTATAATTTTCTAGTTCTTTTTCTTTACTTAATAGTGAATCAAAATATTCTTTTAAGCCATCATTGTATCCGTCCATGTCGCCCCATATTTCTAAACCAGCATTTACATCTACATCATGACTTGTTAATAAATCAATATTTTTCATTTTTTACCTCCCTTTAAAAATTTATTGATTGTTTTATTTAACATATCTCGATCAATTGGCTTTGATAAATAGCCATTAAATCCTGCCTGTAAATATTTTTCTTCCATACCTTCTATAGCATCTGCTGTTAAAGCTATAACTGGTGTCCTAAATTTTTTTAACGTTTTTAAATCATTTAATGTTTCAACCCCATTTTTCTTAGGCATCATTATATCCATAAAGATTAAATCAAAATCTTGTTTTTTAACTTCATCTATTGCTTCAAAACCACTTTCACAAGTAACTACATCAAACTTATAATCTTTCATTAATTGAACTGCAACTTTTAAATTTATTTTTGAATCATCAACTATTAATACTCTTTTTCCTTCATAATTTTTAACTTGACCACTAGTAGTCTCTTCTTCTTTAGCATCTTCTTCCATTCTAACAATTTCTTGTTCTAAATAAATTCTAAAGATTGAACCTTCACCAAATTTACTATAAACACTAATTTTTCCACCCATCATTTCTACTAAATTTTTAGTAATGGCAAGTCCTAGACCAGTTCCTTCAATAGTTGTATTTTTATCTTCATCAATTCTTTCAAATTTTCTAAATAAATTTTTTAAATTGCTTTCTTTAATACCTCTTCCTGTATCTTTTACCGAAATATATAATACTGATTTACGTTTCGCTATATCATTAACACAAGTAACATGTAAAACAATTTCCCCTTTATCAGTATATTTAGCCGCATTAGTTAAAATATTTAAAACAATTTGTTTTAGTTTACCTACGTCACCTTTTAAAGTACCTGGTAAATCAGGGGTAAAATAAGTTTTAAATTCAATTGGTTTTTCTCTTATTCTTGGAATTACTAATTTGCTTAAAGATTCTAAAACTTCTTTTGGATTATATTCTTTCAAAATTATTTCCATTTTATTTGCTTCAATTTTAGATATATCTAATATTCCATTAACAATCTCTAATAAATTATGTGAAGCATCTACGATATCATTTGCAAAACCTTTAGCTTCACTACCCAGATCTTTATTATCTAATAAACATTCACTAAAACCAACAATTGCATTTAGTGGTGTTCTTATTTCATGAGACATATTTGATAAGAAATCAGTTTTAGCTCGATTAGCTTTTTCAGCTTGGTCTTTAGCCATATTAAGTTGTTCAATTATCTTAACATCAGGATTTTCTATAGTATGATACATTACAAATGCTATAAAAATTAAAGCAGGATTAATTAAATAGTTTAAATGAGGGCTTAAAATTTGGGATATTAATACAATTGCACCTAATGTAACCAATAAATATATAGGGATATATTTTTTATTTATTATATTTTTATGATTAATAAAAATTGAAATTAATTGAATCATAAAACCAATACCAAATACTAGATATGTATAATAGATTGCTAATCCATCTGCGACTGCTCCTGAAGATGAAGATGTTACAATTACTGGAAGTATAACAATTAAAATAATATTTAAAAATGTTATATATTTTATTATTTTTTTTACTCTATTAATTATTTTTTCATTATTTATTGATACAAATATTGTATAAAAAGTCAAAATTGTTATCCACAATAATAAACTTATAAGATATACTTTATTGGCTACAATTACAAAAAATTCATTTAAATTCGTACACACTAATATTCCTAAAATAAGTCCACTTAAAGACATACATATATTAGTTATTAAAAACCATGCATATGTTTCATCTTCAACTTTTTTTAACCTTTTTTTTCTAAAGAAGATTATACTTATAGCAACAATTACCAAAAAGGCATAAACATTAATTACAATCAATCCCAAATTTCC
>CANQSO010000035.1 GCA_947626535.1 uncultured Bacilli bacterium
TAATAATTATTCTTTTTTCTAACATATTTACTTCCATTCATCTTAATAAATTATCACTTTCATTTAACAACTCTTTTGACATATTTAGGCTTACAATCCAACAATTTTACATCATTAAATTTCGGCTGAATTGTTCAGACTGTTCTATATGTTGCCTTATAATTTCTTGTTCCATAAATAATTTTTCTAAATCCATATCATTATCATTTAAACCTAAATTGTTGACTTTTTCATAGAATTTTTTTCTTCTTAATTCTCTTTTTTCTTCTTCTAATTCTTTTTTAGAATCTTTTTGGGTAGTTGGTATATCATATTTTTTATCGAATTGTTTTTCAAATTCATTTTCTTTGGGTTTATTTTTCATAACATTATCATTTTGCTCTTCTTTTTTTGTTCTTGGAGCATTTTGATACATTTTTTCATATTTTTTTTGTAATTCATTGTGCATAATGTGATAAGTGTTAAAATCTATTGAACCTTTATCTCTTTCATTTTGCAATTTTTCTAAAAATATTTTATACTCATTTGCTAAAGTATCATAATCTTTATATACTTGTTTTGGAATATTGCTTTCGTTAGTAACTTCAAAACTTTTAATAGGGGTTATTTCAACTTCTAATAATTTTTCGATTTGATAAATAATTCCTTGATGTTCTTTTTTTTCTTTTTCTTCTATTCTATCTTTAGTAACATTAATTTTTCGATTAACAAAAGTGATACGTGCTTCTATTTCATCTCTTCTTTTTAATAATTCATTTAAATCACTTTGATTATAATTAGTTTGCATTAAATCTTCAATTTGTTTGGCATAAACACCATATTCTTGTTGTAACAATTCTAATTCTTTATTGGCATTATTCAAATATTCTTTATCGCTAATATTTTGGCTTTCATTTTTAACATTTTCTAAATTATTTTCTAAAATATTTATACCTAATTTTTTATCTAATTGGACTTTTTTGGAAATGTCAATAAGCTCATTATCCGTATATTCTTTATTTTGAGGACTGATAACATCATTTTCGGTTATACTTAAAGCACAATTTTTTGAAAATTCTTCTTTAGTTTGATAAAAATATTCTAAGCCTTTTTTGACTGAATCATTAGTTGGGTCAAAATAATACCAATTATCATTTATTAAAACTTTAATAACTGAATGATTACTATTTCTACCTACAACGCTAGTGTCATCACCCATATTACAACTTAAAGTACTTGAATCAAGTCCAACTGATTTTAGAAAATAATGCATCATATTAGAATATCCCTCACAAACAGACTTACCTTCTAATATAGCATTATAACTAGATTGCCTTCTATTTAAAAAATCATCAACTTTAATATTTATATTTTCTCTAGCTTTTTTCATAGCTTCATTATTTTCATTATTTTTGGCTGCATTTCGTGAATCCCAATCATAACTAACATTATTTATTATATACAAATAAATTGCCATTACTTTTTCAATATCTTGATAATTAGAATTTAAAATTTCTTTTTTTATTTCTTCAACTTTATCATTCATTTTTTTCATTTCAGGAGTTTTTAGCTTATTTACTGATATGTCACTAATGTTTTCTTCCCAAATACAAGTTAAGCCATTATTATTTACTCCCTCATGTATTATTTCATCTATCTTAGGATTTATTTTTTTTATTTGAGGATATAAATCAAAATCTAATTCAATATCATTTAAACCATTATCTATCATCTTGGTTAAATCAAAACCTTGCAATAAAGAATTTTTAACTATTTCGATTTCTGTTAGTTTTAAATCAGAAATGCCACTTATTTCTTTTAGTTTAGAATTACCTACTAAGGTTAAAGAAGATAAATTAGGCATATCTTTTAGATTTAATTGTTCCAAATTTTTATCATATTTAATTGTTAAACTTTCTAATGTCTTTAATTCATTTATAACGGAAAAATCAGTAATTTTTTGTTGCTTACTATTGTAATTAAAAATTGCATCATCAGAAAATTTAGTATCTAACTTTTTAGCATTTTCTGATTCAAAAATTAATTCTTTTATATTACTACAATATTTTAGTGATGATATATCTTGTATTCCACCATTAGTAAGTTCCAATTTTTCAATTTTAGCTAAATCATCTAATGAACATTTTTGAAAATTAGCTACTCCATTATATTTAGGTTCTATTTTTAGTCTTTTTAATTCATTTCTTATTGCTACTGCTAAAGATAAATCAGGGATAATTATAGAATTTTCCATTTTAACTTACCACCTTCCATGAAATAAATGCTACACCTATAATCAAGAAAGATATTGCTATTAAAATAATAATAACATTTACATAACCACTTTTATTATCATCTTTTTTTAAGGTTCTTGTTTCACCTTGATAATTTAAAGGAACATTTAAACGACTTTCTATTTCTCTTTTATGTTCTTCATTCATGGTTGTGTTATATTCAGTAATTTGAGTTACAGTATTGGTGATTTCTTCTTTAGTCTTACAGCCATTATCTATAGCATTAATTATACTTTCTTTAGTATTAGCAATTAAAGTTTCTTCGTTCGATAAAGCATTTTTAGTATCAACTATCGCTAATTTTTTCCTTTCAATATATGGTCTTACACTTTTTTCAGTTATATTTGCCATTCGATTTTTATTTTCCGTTAAAGCATAACTTTCATACTGTTTTCCTAGGCTTTCTAATGAAGTTATCATTTCACTCGCAATAAGTTCTTCATTTAAGTTATCGGGCATATTATTTGAAACCTTTTTTAATAACCCATTAACAACATTAGTTTCATAAGTTAAAGCCTTTTGTTGTCCGTTTATTAATGCTTCTTGTAATTTTTCATTTTTTTCTCGAGCAACAATAGGATTATAATCATCTTTAATAATTTTATTTTTAACTAACTCAGCAATATTACTAGCTTTTTCAATTTTTTCATTAACATTTTTAAAAGATTTTAAATGATGGGCATCAACACCATATAATACTTTTAAGCCTTCGATTTCACTAGCAACTTTCCAAAAGCTAGAATGAGGATAGCTTAATTTTCCATCAGACAAAATATCATTTTTTTCAACTCCACCTAAATTTATTTCTAAAGGAATTCCCATTTCACTTGCTTTTTCGCAAATAATTTGACTAGCCAAAAGGCTATTTTCTAAAAACAATTGCTTATTTTCTTCGCCAACTACTGTATCACGATATTTCATAAAAATATCAGGATGAGCAACTATATCAAATAAACCACTTTCAAGAGCCTTAACAACCATATTTGCATAAGCAATTGGATAATTAGGATTATCAGTTTGCAAAATATTTTCTAAACTATTTTTAATAAAATGCTGTCCCAATATCATATAATCAACTTTACTACGCATTTGTCCTAAAAATTGTTCTTTCATTGGGTCATATTCTACTTCAAAACCAGATAATATAGTCATATCTTGATATTTATTTTTAAGTTTATTAATTGATGTTAAATAATCATCTACTTCACTTGGCAACATTTGAATACCCTCTTGTGGTATTTCATAAGAAGTAAAAGGAATATGTTCACTAAAACCTAATGATGTAAAACCTGCATTTTTTGCTTCTAAAAGCATTTCTTCATCAGACATATAATCACTATGACCTGAACGATAAGTATGGGTATGATAGTTAAATTTTAAATTATCATTAAATTGATATTTTTCTTTTTCATAACGTATATCCATAATTACCTCCAAAATGTTAAGTGTTTTCACAACTATCCTATATTACAATCATTATATTAAAATTAATTTAAAAATGCAACATTGCATATTTTTGTTTTGAACGCAAAATAAACTTTAAAACAAAAAATAAGAGCTGTTGAATAATTAAGTATTTAATTATTTGATAGCCCTTAACTAATATAAATTGTAATTTATTCTTGCATTTTACTAGCCATGTCCTTCCAATAGTTTTTTAACATTTCTAAAATTTTTTTTGCATCTTCTATTTCAGTATTTTGATTATATTTTTGCATTTCACTAAAAGTTCCAGATTCACTTACAATTCCTAATAGCCATTCTCCAAAAATTGACTTTTTATATTTAAAAATCATACATTTTATGCCATCTTCATCCTCAAATGAATTAGTATATTCTATCACTGTAGGTTTATGTCCTAATTCATGTGGGTCAGATAACCATTTTTCTAATTTTTCTTTTGCTTTCTTTATTTCTTCATTCATTTATTTATTCCTCCCTACAAATTACTATTTATCTTACAATTCTATTAAACTATTTTCAAAGTCTTTAACATAATATTTTATATTTTTTGTACCTTTTGAAATAATCGTATGTCCTTCTTCTTCAAGTAATCTTTTTTGTAATTCTATTGCCTCTGGATATTTAACATTGAGTTCACCATCTGATTTTAAAGTTCTCCAATATGGTGTAATATCTTCGCTTCTTTGATAACTCGCCCAAGCAACTATATTTACAAATATTCCTGCTGTCATTGGATCAGTAAAATCAGCATTATTTTTCTTTGCTAAATAATCTCTCATTTGACTAATTGTAATAAGTTTACCTTTTGGTACTTTTTTCATTATTTCATCATAGTAAATTGGTGGTGCAAAAAACATTTTAGTTCCACCATATTTTTTTATTGTTTTTTCATCTTCAACAATTTGTATTTTAGGCATATCTTTATTATTTCTCATCATTACATTAAAATCTTTTTTACTTTCATTAGCCATACTATCATTCCTCCAATAATTTCTTCAAATTACTATTTGTCTTACTCACACAAATCATCAGTATATTCTAGCGAATAGTCGCCAATATAAATATTTTTATTTCCACTTAATTTATTGCAAGTTATCAAAGTTATATCTTTATCTTCTGATTTATATATTGTTGTTCCACCATCAAATAATGCTCCTGTTTGTTCTAATTTATCTGTTATCATTTTTATTGAATCATCTAAACTTCTATTATAATTTGAAATAAACTCTTTCAAAATCATAGTTGATCCATCAACAACATAAAATTGGTTAATATTACCTGCTAAATATATTTTTCTATTCTCAATAGTAAAATAATCATTAAATCTAATATCGTTATGAATTTCTGGCTTAGTTAAATAAAAATCAAATTCTTCTGTATTACTTTCTTTAACAGAACAAGCAAATTTTGTTCCTTTCCAAGTAGTAACATCTTCATTATTATTACAGTGATAATGATTAACAAATATTCCTTTATCAATATAATCGGTAGAGCCACCATCTAAATTATCTCTTATCTTCAATAATGGAATATTATCAAAGACTTTTGCTTGTAAAGTATCAAGTACAACAATTCCTATCAAAACACCTAGAACAATCAAAGTAATTTTTAGACCTTTTTTCATATAATTATACCTCCAACACCAACCTATTATTTTTTCTTACTTTTATTTTATAATTTAGAAATTCTTCTAATCAAAATTACAATTAAATATCCAATTATAATTCCTAAAAAATTCATTATTATATCATCAATATCAAAACTCCGTCCTATAATGGGTTGAAAAATTTCAATAATTAAAGGAATTAAAACTGCATAAATAACAATTTTTTTATTACCTATATTTTTAAAACATAAAGGAATTAGCACTCCCATAGGAATAAACATTAAAACATTTCCAATAATCATTGTTATTACCCAACTACCTAGCAAGTATTCATCTATAATAACTTTATATAAAGTAGGAATAAAGTTATAGGAAAATTCAAACATACCTGCTAACGGCCTTTCACCAAATCCATAAAATATTAGATGCCAAATATTACTCCAGAAATTACTTGGTACTAATGTTAAATTGAATAATACAACTATATAACACATAAAAATTAAATATAATATTTCTTGTTTATAATTTATTTTAAATTTTTTTCTTTTTAAGTAAATCACTCTAATAACAATATAAAAAATTTCTAACAATAAAGTTATTGGTATAACTTGTATAAATTGATTTATTATAGAATTTCCTAATAATAACTTTTTCAACTTTATTCTCCTCATCTCATCTATAATTAGATTTTATCACGTATAATAATAAAGAGTAAATAAAAAAGAGTATTTTACTATTCACAAATTCCACCTTTTTGTTCAACTAATACTCTAATTCTATCTAATACATCTTCATATCTTTCATTTTCATTATATTTAAAACTAGTTTGGATATTTTCATCATTAGAAGTAAATGAAATTATTTCTTTTGAATTAGTATCTAAATCTAATTGATAATAATAATTATCATTTGCTAGCTTACAATTAATTTCTACAGCCTCACCTGCCAATTTTGTTTGAAATGTATTAATAATTATAATAATAGTGAAAATAACAACTGTTAAAAATAACAAAAAATGTATAATAGTTATCCCTAATGTAACTTTAGAAATGGTTTTACTTTTAGATATATTTTTTAGTAAAACATCCTCAATATTATTGTCAGTTAAATCATCTAAACTTATATCAAAAATTCTTGATAACTCTTTGGCTTGTGAAATATCAGGGGCAGATTCATTAAGTTCCCAATTAGATATTGTTTGCCTAGTAACACCAACTAATTCACCTAGTTGTTCTTGAGATAGTTTGTTGTATTTACGATATTTTTGTATTTTTTGACCAAGATTCATCATATTTGCTCCTTTCCACTTTTACTTTATCAAAAGACACATTTTATATCTACATAATTTCTTTAACATTTCACGCAAATAAATTTAACATTTTTAAAATATAAATAATTATTGATGAAAATATTAAGGCAATAACAAAAGATAGTATTACTAAAATAATTATTTTGATTAAATTAAATTTCAAAATTTTCTTTTTACTATATCCCAATTTATAGTATAAATCATTCTTTTTATGTTCATCTTGTATTATATTAAAACAAGTAGTTAAAAGAATAATTATAAAAATAAATAACAAAACTAAAATTAATACTTTTACAATATTTATATATGTTTCATAATTCTCGCTACTAGAATGACTATGAAATACTACATTGTCTATTCCATATTTATCTTCTAATTTCTTTATTGTTTTATCTTTCTTTAGCCAATTATTTAAAATAATAATATAACTATTGGAAAAGGATTTATTATCTTCAATTACTTGACTTGCTACATTTACAAATGAAAAATTATTTTTATTACTATCAAAGTTTTTAATATTAAATTCATAAGTTTTATTTAACTCCAATTCTATTGTTTCTTCCTTAGATAGTGAATTTTGAAAATGGTTCGGTAAAATAATTTCATTTTCTGTTAATTCATTATTGCCAATTAAATATATTTCTTCAAAACCGTCTTTTAATTTTAAAGCTAAAAAATAATCTTTAATATTTTTGATTTTCTTTAATTCAGCAATGTTATCACTTTTCACTTCAATAAATGAACCATCATAAGTATTGTTTTCTAATATTTCAAAATTTTTACTAGCAAATAATAAAACAAATAAAGCTATTAATAATAATGTATAAATCAACAAATATATTTTAGTAATTTTTTTTCTAATAAAACTTATATATACTAACATTTTAATCTTCCTTTAATAATTCACTTATTGGATATTTCAAAAACTTTTTACCAATTTTATTATTGATAAATATAATATACAATAAAGCAATTAAAACTAAAATTAAATTGTATAGATATGGAATTTCTACAATGACACTAAAGTAATCAAATCTACCTAAGAAATAATTAGTTACTATAAAATAAACTATTAAATATATAATAAAAGATAAAACAACACTTATAATTGTAATTATTAAATTTTCTACTAACTCAATTTTATTAATTTGTTTATTTGAATATCCAATAGCTTTTAATAGTCCAATATTTATATGACGAATACGATATTTTTTTAAGATAAAATTATAAATTAAAGCAAAAATTATAATTATCAATACAACTGAAATAGCAAGAGGAATATAGAAGAATAAATCTATAGTTTTATCTATTTCAAAAATTTCACTAAAGGAATAACCCATTTTTGATAATTCATTTTTAACATATTCATAATTTTTATATTCATCTACTCTTACTAAACGATCTTCATAATAATTATCAGTATATTCTTCAGTACCATCCACATAAACTGCGTATCCTCCACCACTTATATCACTTGCTAATAAATCTATTGCACCCATTGTGCCATAAAAAGTATTCATTTCTACTAAGTTATCTTTTGAATCATAAGTTCCAACAATTTTAAAAGTAATAATTGGATTTTGATTTATTATTTCTTCCATTTTTTCTTCATAATCTGGATCACGATGATTAATACGGGCAGTATGGGCAGTTATTATATTTGCTCTAACTTTAATTTCTGAACCAATTAAATCATTACCATTTAAAATATTTTTTTTATAGTCCTTTTTTTCAACACTAAATTCATCGTGAGGATAGAATCTTACAGGAACAACTACTTCATAATCATTCGAAACATTTCTTCCTTTTATTATTTTTACGTCATCTTTAGTAAGCATAGCTTTAATTGACCCATAACCTTGCTCATCACCAATAGTAAATTCCTCTAAATCTGTATAAAAAGGACTATAATATTTATTACTTACATTTACTATAACGTGTGAAATATTACTAATTTCATCTAATTGTTGTTCACTTTTATTATCATTATAAACAATTAAACTTCGGGAATCAACACTATATTTTTGCAAATCCCTTTGATAATCAATTACAAAATAAGCTATAGTTAAAAGAACATATAAAGCTAAAAATATTAAAACAGTTATTATTAAAAATATTATATTTTCTTTTGTCTTTAAATGTTTTAAAGATGTCTTATACATATTATTCATGGTTATCACCTAATTGACCATCTTTCATATATAAAACTGTATCAGCATATTTTAAAATACTTTGATTATGACTAACAACGATAACACATCTTCCCTCATCAGCAAGTTTTCTTAAAATTTTAAAAATTATTTCTTCATTTGTTTCATCTAAATTTCCTGTTGGTTCATCTGCTAAAATAACACTTGGATTATTGGCTAAAGCTCTTGCTATAGCAACTCTTTGTTGTTCTCCACCAGATAATTCTTTAGGATAATGCTCTTTACGATTATTTAAATTGACATATTCTAATAATTTAAAAGCTCGTTTTTCATATTCTTCTTTCTTTATTTCTTTATTAATATACATTGGTAAAATTACATTTTCATAAGATTTTAAATTTGGATCTAAACAATAATCTTGAAAAATAAATCCAAAACAGGACATTCTAAGTTGACATAAATCTTCTTCTTTAAAAGTTGATACATCTTGATTATTAATAAGATAACTACCACTTGTTTGACTATTAAGTGTTCCTAAAATATTTAACAACGTTGATTTACCACTTCCAGAATGACCCATAATAACATATAGCCTATTTGGGTAAAAAGTATAACTAACATCTTTTAAAGCAACAATTTTTTCACTTTTCATTTGAAATTCTTTACTTAAATTTTTAATTTCTAATTTTTGTACTTCCATTTTTCCTCCCATAAAAAATTTTTTTATCATCTCAACTATTTTTTAGTATTATATCATGATTTTTATAAATTTGTGAAAATACTTATATCAAAAATATTTTTTTTACTTAGTTACATTATACTATTTTGCAAAATTTATTTTATCTTATCTAAACAATTCAGTATCAAAAAAGTAGTTTATTTTAATATTTAAATCTTTGCATAATTGATATAAAACATCAAGTTGTATTGTTTTAATTTTTTTATAAAAAATACTTTCTAATTTTGATTTTGAAATACTTGTCTTTTTAGATAAAACACTAATTACATTATCTATATCCTTTACATTCTTACTTATAATTCCTTTTTCCTTTAATAATTCTATTAATCTTAAAACAACTTTATCTAGCATTTATATCCACCTCCATTCTTATAAATTACATTTAATATTGACATAACTATTATATCACAATTTATTCAGTGTGTCGTACTTTTATGAATATTTTAATCATTAATGGGAAAATTATAGTGGTGATGCGTATGATAGATAATAATTTAAGATATTGTCGTGAAGAACTTGAAATGACACAAGAAGAATTAGGAATTATTTTAGGTGCTAGTAAGCAAACTATTTCAAATTGGGAAACTGGCTATACTCCAATACCAATGAATAAATTAATAAGATTTGCTAACTTATATAATTATTCATTAGATTTTATAGTTGGCTTTACTAGAAAAAATATAAGATACGATAAAAATATTAAAATTGATAAAAAGATTATTGGAGATAGATTAAAAACCTTAAGAAAAAAATTTAATTTAACGCAACAAGAATTATCCAATAAATGTAACATTTACCAATCGACTTACAATCATTATGAAACAGGTTATAGTTTAATTAAAATTATGACAGCATATTCAATATGTAAAACTTATAATGTATCTATGGATTATCTAGTTGGTAGAACTAATACCCCTAAAATAAGCAAATAAAAAAGTGAGTGTATGAAATAATAAATATTCATATTCTCACTTTTTAAATTATATTTTTTTTATTTTAAATTCAATACCAACAATTTTCGATTTTTTTACTTTTTCTTTGCCAAAAATATTATAAAACGCATCTATAAATTCATCTTTTGAATAATTTAAAACATTATTCAAAACATCTTTACGATTCCATAAGTCCTCTAAATCTTTATATATATTTTTTTTTATAACTTCAACTACTACAAATTTATTTTCATTATCTAAAACTGTGAATTTAATTTCATCACCTATTTTAATGCTTTTAGTTTTTTCATTTAGTAAACGAAACTCTATTGTTTTCTTACCATCAATAATGTCATCATATACAACATCATATATCTTATATTCAAATCTATTCATTAAATAATTCTCCTATTATTTTTCTAAATCTTCTATATAAAGAAACTTGCAATATTTTTTTGTCCATTCTTTATCATCAGTAATATGTTCTTCTATTTGGTCAGTTTTAAATACTTGAATATCAGCTTTACAAACATCTTCCATTAATTTAAGATAATTTTCTCTATCTTTATCAAAGAAAAATGACCTTAAAAAATATATTGTATTTTTATCATTTTTTTCAAAAATCAATTTTCTTAATTCATCAGCAGTTGGTTGAGTATGATGTTCATAATCTTCACCTTGTCCAGTAATAAAACACAAGTTAGTTATATCTTTTTTTATTAAATAATTTTTTCTAATGTAATCAAGTAATTTTTCATCTTTATGATTTCCAGATTCAGCAATTAAATCAATTATTTTTTTCATCTATTTATCCTCCAATATGATATTTTTATTTTCTATTTAATTATATCACGTATAACAATAATTAGTAAATTAATCAAATAATATAAAAAAACTGAAAAAACTCAGTTTTTTTATATTAATTACTAATAAATAATAACAAATTGATTGAAAAGTAGCTATTTTAACAATTCTTACAATTTGTAGATTTTTGGGTGTGATTCACTCGAATAGATTAATCCTATTCCATTATGTTTTTCTCCTTCATCTGTTTCTTTACTCCATTCACTTGGATATGTATTACTACTTCCTGTACTTGTTCCTCTTTCTCTTTCATAAAACATTTTTACTGTTACATTATCATATGGTTTACTTCCTCCGATATTCCAGATTACTTCTTTATCTATCATACTTCTTGCTATGTCATCTAGTCCTTTTGGTAAATCTGTTCCTGTATTAAAATCACACGTATTTTCTGATGCTGTATTTCCATTATTTCCTGTATAACATTCTCCTGTTCCACTTTCATAATAAATGCCATTTAGCATATCTTTTAATTTACTTGTTGTCCAATTATTATTTCCTGGTATATCCCATGCATAGTTTCCAAATGCTTTTTGCTCTCCTACTCCATCTGTCCTTACTATTTTTACTCTTTGTTCTACACTATTTCCTACTTTCACATTTACTAAGCCTATTATTCTCCATATTTCATTATTAAATGAGACATAATTATGGACATATGGTGTAGATTCATCTGTATAATTTACTCCTGCATATCGATATTCGGTTTTATTCCATTCTTGTCCTAATTCTTCTAAATCATTATGTTCTACTTTATATAAACCATTTTTACATGTTGCTATCGGTATTTGTTTTCCAGCTATTTCGACCATTTCTGGTGTTCCTATATTTATTGTTTGTTGTTCTACTTCACTTACTGCTCCTTTATTATCCGTTACCCTTAATTTTACTGTATGGTCTCCTTCTAATTGGTTGGTAAATTCTTGAGTTGCTTTGCCATCTTGCCATGCTTCTTCATCTATTTGGTATTCATATTTTGAAATACTTTTATCTTTATATGGAGTTGCTGTTGCTGTTGCTGTTATCGTATCGTCACATACTGACAAAGCTAGACTATTTGTTGGTGGGATATCATCTTCATTTATATATGTTGAAGTAACACTTATTTTACTTCTAAATTCTTTATTCATCGAATCTGCATTTTCTACTGTTACCTTTTCATGCATCCAGATTCTTAGTTCAAAATTCTTTGTTTCATTACCTTCTAAATATCCACTCATTAATTTATGTGCTTCATAGGTATTTTCTATTGTTGTATCTGTTGGACTAGTTTCCCCTAATACTTTTTCTATTCCTTCTTGCCCTACTTCATTTAATTTTACTTTTAAATAATTGGGATTTAATCTATTTGCCTCTAAAACTGTACTTAATGATTCTAGATTTATTTGATATGTTGCCATATCACTACATTTATTATGGACACTAAATTTATATGGTTTTAGTTTTCTTCCTTCACTATCTAAGATTGGATACGTTTTATCTAAGGTTATATCATCTGATTCACTTTCAATATCCATACTTAAACATGCTGTATTAACAACATTTTATCGAGTAGAAGTATGGGTCACCCCATACAACCCTCTCAGAACTGGACGT
>CANQSO010000036.1 GCA_947626535.1 uncultured Bacilli bacterium
TACCAATAAGTGATGAAGAAGGATTAGGGAAAGTACCATATAGTTTTAAAATAAAGAATAATTGTGAAGAATATGCCAATTATACAATTAATTTAGAAATGTTAAGTGAAACAACATTAAATAGTGAATATGTAAAAATAGCATTAAGTGAAAAAGGAGATAAAGGAGTAGCAACCAAACTAAATGCCTATAAAGAATATAAAGAATTAAAAAGACCAGATACAAAAGAAGGAAGACAAATAAAAAAAGGAAAACTAAAACCGAATGAAGAAAGAAGTTATGAACTTCGAATATGGTTAGATGAAGATGTAACAAAAGAAGATGATGTAGAAGGAAATATATATAAATCAAAAGTAGTAGTAGAAAGTGTATTAGGAGAAAAGCCATATACCGAAAGTATTTTAAATGGAACCGATCCAGTATTAGATGGAGGATTAATACCAATAAAGATAAATGAAGAAAATGGAAGTGTTACAAGAGCCGATGAAACAGAGAAATGGTATAGTTATAGTGAGCAACAATGGGCAAATGCGGTAATATTAAGAGATGGAGTAGAAGATCCAGGAGCAAATGAACCAATAGATGAAAGTGACATCGAAAGTTATTTTGTGTGGATTCCAAGATACAGGTATGAAATATTTACTGAAGAATCAGATATGGCTTTAGGCACAGTAAGTGATAAAAGTAAAATAATTAAAATAGAGTTTGAAAATAAAGATGAACCAATAAAAAGAGGAACATCTAAAGGCCAAATGTTAACGCATCCAGCATTTACCGCATTTAATACGAATGGAATCTGGGTCGGCAAATTTGAGACTGGATATGGTGGAGCTAATCAGAAAATAGATGCAGAAGTAAATC
The DNA here is from genome assembly GCA_947626535.1 of uncultured Bacilli bacterium. Lineage (GTDB taxonomy): Bacteria > Bacillota_I > Bacilli_A > RF39 > UBA660 > Ventrenecus. The sequence goes on from CANQSO010000036.1 coordinate 862, forward strand.
CAATTAACGAAGCAGCGGCAATTGAAGCATCAAGCAAGGTTATAATCAAACCAAATGTGTATTCCTGGCGAAGTATTCAAGTTTCTAAATCGTATATAGTCGGAAGAAATTATAAACAAGAATTAAATAGTCACATGATGAAAAATACGGAATGGGGAGCCGTAGCCTATTTGCAACATAGTAAGTATGGAAGTCATGAAAGTGTAAGAATAAACAATAATTCCGATTTTTTAACAGGATATGCTGGAAAACATGAACCAACCACAGGCTATACATTAACCAATGAATTATGTAGTAATAATCCTGATGCTTGTAATGAATACGGGGGAGTAACATCTCCTGGTGCTGATGGAGAATATAATACTAATTATTTTAATAAAGCAAGTGTGACAGCAAGTACAACAGGTAATTTTACAGGAATTTATGATATGAGTGGTGGAACATATGAATATGTAATGACTAAAATGATTGATAATACAGGAAAACCAATGATTTTAAGTGGAGAATTAGAATTACCAGATGATGAAAGATATTTTGATAAATATAAATATAGTACATCTCTTACTAGTTTTTCTAATATAATTTTAGGAGATGCTACCGGTGAAATGGGCCCATTTGAAAGAAAAGTTTATTATGGAACTACTGTTAATCCGCCTAAATTTGAACTAGGCATTGGTAGTTGGTATAATGATACAGCAATTAGTATCCTTAATGGAAACCAAATGGTCCGTGGTGGTGGCTACTCATGGGGAATTAATGCTGGTGTTTTTGCTTTTGATATATACAAATGGACAAGTGATTCTTATCATACTTTCCGTTTATCTTTAGCAATTTAAAATAAAGTGTAAACATTGCTTATAAAATATAGGTAATGTTTATTTTTTATTGTATACTTAAAATGTAAGAATGGAGTGAAAGAAAATGTTATTAAAAGACAAAGTAGCGATCGTAACTGGAGGAGGACAAGGAATTGGTGAAGCAATCGCTAAATCATATGCTAAAGAAGGTGCTAAAGTAGTAGTTGTTGATGTTAATTATGAAACAGCATCTAAAGTTGCTAATGAAATAAAAAATAATGGAGGTGAAGCTTTAGCTTTTAAAGCTGATGTTACAAAAGAAAGTGAAGTAAAAGCTATGGTAGAATTTACCATAAACAATTATGATAAATTAGATTGTGCTTGTAATAATGCTGGAAAATCTAGTGCAACAATTAATTTAGTGGATACTCCAGTAGAAAATTTTAATGAAGTACTTGATTTAGATGTTCGAGGTGTATTCTTTTGTTGCCAAGAAGAAATTAAAGCTATGCATCAGAATGGAGAAGGAACAATTGTAAATGTTTCATCAACATCTGGTCTTTTAGGAAATCCTGGTATTACCCCTTATAATACAAGTAAACATGCCGTTTTAGGATTAACAAAATCAGTTGCTTTAGAAGAATGTAAGAATAATATTCGTATTAATGCAATATGTCCTGGAGTTACTGAAACTCCTTTAATAAAAAATGTTCGCGATAATGATCCTGATACATATCAATTATTTTGTACTCAAATCCCATTAGGTCGTTTAGCGTTGCCAGAAGAAATTGCAAATGTAGTAGTATTTCTTTCTAGTGATATGTCTTCATATATGATAGGAGCTACTGTAGTTGTTGATGGAGGAGTAACAATAGAATAATTTAAATTCTTGTCAATAAAAATAAAATATAATATAATTCTAGATAAGAATAGGAATTGGTAAAGATGAAAGTAAGATATAAGTTATCATTAATATTAATAGGCTTAATGTTAATAGGATGTTTATATATAACTCAGTCATATGCATTATGGATAGTAACAAATGAACAAACAGAAAATAATGAAATGGAAGTAGGATGTTTTAGTATAGAATATACTGAAGAAAGTGAAAGTATCAATTTAAATAATACCTATCCAGTAAGTGATAGTATAGGATTAAATGGAACACCATATACATTTAAAATAAAAAATACCTGTACCGTAAATAATAATTATTTATTAACATTAAATGTAATAAATACTAGTAATTTAGATGAAAGTAAAATAAAATATGCATTATATAAAAGTAGTGAAGAAAAACCAAGTGTAGGAAGTAAATTAAGTAGAATAAATAATAATTTAGAAAATTTAGGAGTAGCAAATTTAAAGACATCATATGTGTTAGATAATGGAATACTTAGTGGTGGAACCAAAGTTGATGGAGTAGTAAGTAATGGCGAAGAAGTAACGTATAACTTATATTTATGGATAGATGAGACAGCAGGAAATGAAGTAGAAGGACAAACATTTGAAGCAAGTGTAAATGTAATAAATGAAGCAACAGAAAGTAATGAATTAGGAGAAGTATATGGAACAGAAGTAGCAAAATGTGGAATAAATGGAAAAGATGCTGTAACATGTATGAAAGAAAAAGCAAGTTTAGATCCAGTAAATTTGGCATATGATAATGCAAGTGCAAATGAAAGGCTAGATAATAATTTAAGATATATAGGAAGTGATCCAAATAACTATATTGATATTGGAGATAGAACAAGTGATGGAAAAGTAATACCTTGGCGAATAATTGGAGCTATGAACAATGTAACTGAAGTTAGTAATGATGAAGCAAAAACCACAACTATAGGAAGTCACTTGAAAGTAATAAGAGCAGATAGTATAGGAACATATAGTTGGGATGGTTCTAAAAAAACAATAAATAATGGAAATGGTGTAAATGAATGGAGTCAAGCTCGAATAATGAAATTATTAAATCCCGGCTTTGCTGAAAATCAAGATATTGATAGTGATGAACAATTAATAACTGTCAATAATAGTTTATATTGGAATAATGATAAAGGCAATTGTTATAATAACGATAACAATGCTTATACCCCGTGCGATTTTACAAGTGATGGAATAAGTGAAGAAGCTAAAAACAATATATCTAAAATAAGATGGAACACTGGTTCTTTTGCAACTAGAAATAATCAAGATTGGCTTCCAGAAAAATCTTATGCTGCTGAAAGAAGCAATAATCATGGTAAATCCCAATGTGCCGGAACTGGTGATAATGCTTGTAATGATGAAGTACCAAGAACCACAACATGGGATGGATATATAGGCTTAATGCAACCATCAGATTATGGTTTTGCCGTTGGAGATAAAGCAAGAACAAGTTGTATTTCTAAAAGTATGTATTTATATAACATTGACGATTGCATAGCTTTCGATTGGCTTCATAATAATCATGATCAATGGACACTTACTCCAATTACAGGACCAACTCAAGCTGAAGGTACATTTCGAATTTTACAAAATGGTAGCTTAGTTACTAACAGATTAAGCCTAGGTAGTACTATAAATCCAGTTGCCTATTTAAAATCAAACATTAAAATAATTGGAGGAAATGGAAGTAAAACTAATCCATTTAGAATAGCTTAACTTTTTAGTTAAGTTTTTTTGATTCTTGTCAATAAAAATAAAATATAATATAATTTTAAATAAGAATAGGAATTGGTAATATGAAAGTAAGATATAAGATATCACTAATACTAATAGGCTTAATGTTAGTAGGCTGTTTATATATAACCCAATCATATGCCTTATGGATAATGACAAGTGAACAAAAAGAAAATAATGAAATAGAAGTAGGATGTTTTAGTATAGAATATACTGAAGAAAGTGCAAGTATCAATTTAAATAATACGTATCCAGTAAGTGATAGTATAGGCTTAAATGGAACACCATATACATTTAAAATAAAAAATACCTGTACTGTAAATAATAATTACTTATTAACATTAAATGTAATAAATACCAGTAGTTTAGATGAAAGTAAAATAAAATATGCATTATATAAAAGTAGTGAAGAAAAACCAAGTGTAGGAAGTAAATTAAGTAGAATAAATAATAATTTAGAAAATTTAGGAGTAGCAAATTTAAAGACATCATATGTGTTAGATAATGGAATACTTAGTGGTGGAACCAAAGTTGATGGAGTAGTAAGTAATGGCGAAGAAGTAACGTATAACTTATATTTATGGATAGATGATATAGCTGGAAATGAAGTAGAAGGACAAACCTTTGAAGCAAGTGTAAATGTAATAAATGAAGCAATAGATGGAAATTCAACTCCAGCAGATGAATATATAAAAAGTTTATCGACTGTAGCAAGTGGTGATGGATTATATGAAGTATCCCATGAAGTAAGTGAAATAAATAACGGTTGGAATCAGACTGAATATCGATATGCTGGAGTTGACCCAGATAACTATGTTAAGTTTAATGATGAAATTTGGCGGATTATAGGTTTAGTAAATGTTAATATTAATAATAAAGTGGAACAACGAGTAAAAATAGTTAGAAATGAACCAATAGGATCATTTAGTTGGGATATAAATGGTGTCAATGATTGGACTCAAGCTAGCTTAATGGAACTATTAAATGACCTATATTATAATAGTACTAGTGGAAACTGTTATAGAGGAGATGCTTCGCCAATTCCTTGTAATTTTAACTTACTACAAAATCCCAAAGGATTAGATGACATCGCTAGAAAAATGATAGATAAAGAAGTATCTTGGAATATAGGAGGATGGAGTGTATCAGATGTAGTTTCTGATAAAATGTACAGTTATGAAAGAGGATTAATAGTTCCAAACGAAAGACCTTCTGAATGGAATAATAATACAACTCAAAAAACTAATTTATTTAATGGGGTGGGGTTATTATATCCTACAGATTATTCATATTCAGTTGGAGGAGAAGTAAGAAATATCTGCTTAACTAAAAATATTAAGAATTATAATGAAGATAATTGCTGCACTAATGATTGGATATTTAAAATGAATGAAGCAAGATGGTTACTAACGCCAAATTCTTCAACTTTAAAAGATGGATTTTATATTGATGCAACTGGATCAGTTTTTGAATATGGTGATGGAGTAAAAGGAGTTGGAGCTGTCCTTCCATCCGTATATTTAAATTCAAAAGTTGTTATTAATGATGGAAATGGAACTAAAGATTCTCCGTATATATTATCTAGCATAAAATATTAAAATTTTATTTTAGCTTAACTTTTTAGGCTAAGTTTTTTTCTTGACTAAATAACTTAAATTAAATAAAATCATTATTATGAAAGGATGGTCTAAATGTATGATGTTATTATTATAGGTGCTGGACCTGCTGGACTTACTAGTGCGCTATATTTGTTAAGAGCTAATAAAAAAGTCTTATTATTAGAAGCTAAAAATTATGGTGGTCAAATTATTAATGCTAATAAAATAGAAAATTATCCTGGAATAGAATCAATAAGTGGTTTTGATTTTGCAAATAATTTATTTAATCAAGTTAAAAAATTAGGTGTAGAAATAAAGTATGAAACTGTTTTAAAAATTAATGAAGATAAAAAAGTAATAACTAATAAAAATGAATATCAAAGTAAAGCTATTATTATTGCTACTGGTGCTTCAAATCGTAAATTAAATATTCCTAATGAAAATAAATATCTTAGTAAAGGAGTATCTTATTGTGCAACTTGTGATGGTCCCTTTTATAAAAATAAAATTGTTGCGGTTGTAGGTGGAGGTAATACTGCTTTAGAAGATGCATTATATTTATCTAATATAGCTCAAAAAGTATATTTAATTCATCGTCGTGAAGAATTTCGTGGTGAATCAAAATATTTAGAAGAATTAAAAAAGAAATCTAATGTTGAATTTATTTTAAATTCTAATATTATTTCTATAGATGGTAATGAATATTTAGAAAATATAACTATTAAAGATCAAGAAAATAATATTAATAAATTAAATATTGATGGTTTATTTATTGCTATTGGTCAAACACCTCAAAATGAAATATTTAATAATATAGTTTCTTTAGATGAAAAAGGTTATATTATTACTAATAATGAAGTATGTACTAATATTGATGGAATATTTGTTGCGGGTGATAATCACGTTAAAGATTTAAGACAATTAACTACAGCTGTTAGTGATGGCTCCATCGCCGCCACTAAAGCTATAATAAATATCAATAAAAAATAATTTTTAATTGCTTTTATTAAAATAATATATATAATATTAATTTGTTTGGAGGCATTTTAAATGAATCAAAATAAAATAATATTAGATAATTGGTGGCAAGATTTTAAAAATTATCCTAGATTAAATATTAATGAAGCTAAATTATTATATAAAGAATATCAAAAAACTAAAGAACAAAAAACCTTAGAAACAATTTTTAATGGAACTATGTATTTAATATATAATCAAATAAAAAACAATTATTATTTAAATTATAATAGTATTGATTTTAATATTGAAGATATACTAATGAATAGTATCGAAATATGGTTTAGATTTTTAAAAAATGGTGAAATTTTAAATATTCAAATCTTTTCTGATTTTTTTAAAAAAAATTTTCATTATAAATTAATAAATATGACTTTAAAATCAAGCTTAATAAATATTTCAACTGTAAATTTATATGATATAGGTTGTAGAAAAATGGCTAATTTATTTTTTATGTATATTCATGGTTTAAATATTGAAAATATCTCTACACCATTAGAAGATGTTTTTAAAAAATTAATAGTAGTAGCTAATAATATAAATATAAATTTAAAATTAGTACCTTCTAGAAAAATAGAATTTATATTAAAACCTTTAATTAATATCATGATTAGAGAAAATTTAGATTCTAATATTATAGTTAATGATGAATATGAAAAAATTATTAATAAAATTTGTTATGAACAAATAGATAATATTATAAAACCTGAAGATAGAAATATTAGAATTTTAAAATCTTATTATGGGTTTTATAGTAACAAATCAAAAACTACTAATGATTTAGCGGAAGAATATAATTGTACTAGACAAAATATTGAACAAATAATAAATAGAGAATTAAAAAAAATAAGAAAGCAAATAAAATAATGACAAGTTTTATTTGTTTTTTTCATAAAATTTTTTAGGGGATGTGTATGGAATTTGCTGTTGGGGATTTAGTAACAAGAAACAGTTATAATAATGATACGGTTTTTAAGATTGTTAAAATTAAAAATCAAGTTGCTTATTTAAAAGGAGTTCAAGTTCGTTTATATGCAGATGCTAATTTAGAAGATTTAAAATTATATGTAAAAGAAGAAAGAAGTATAGATGATGATATTATGTTAGATTTAAATCTTAATGAAGAACGAGGCGATTATTTCTTCTTACCTGGGAAGGTTTTACATTTAGATTCTGATGGGGAATTTCTAAAAAGATGTCTTAAATTTTATCGTAAAAATAAAGTAATGGTTGTTGGTAAAAAAATTAATGAGCAAGATATATATAAAGAAATTAGAAATTTATTAAATGAATATCAACCAGATATTGTAATTATAACTGGACATGATGCTTATTATCCTAAAAAAGGAAGTCCTAAAGATAATAAAAATTATCGTAATACAGAAGCTTTTGTAAAAGCCGTTAAAGAAGCTAGAAAATATGAAAAATCACATGAAAAATTAATTATTATTGCTGGGGCTTGTCAAAGTAATTATGAAGAATTAATTAAAGCTGGGGCTAATTTTGCATCCAGTCCAAAAAGAATAAATATTCATTGTTTAGATCCAGCCATAATTGCGACAATTTTATCAATGAGTGAAAGAAATAAAGAAGTTGATTTAGTTAGTCTTTTATCTAAAACTAAGTATGGAGCTAGTGGAATAGGTGGAATTAAAACTAATGGAATGATGTATGTAGGGTTTCCAAGATAGTTCTAAAAATAAAATATAAAACATATTATTATAAAGAAATAATAAGGGGGATAATATTTTGAACTTAGATTTAGTAAGAGAAGATATAGCTAAATATTTAAATAAAAAAGTAAAAATTAAAATATATGGAATGAGAAATAAAAATTATGAATATGAAGGTATTTTATCAGCAGTATATCCTTATGTTTTTACTGTTTTTATAGATGGAAGTGAAAAAAGTTTTAATTATGCAGATGTTATAATAGGAGATGTTGTAATAAAACCTATTTAAAATACTTGAAATATGGAAAATTTTGCTATAAAATGGAATTATGAAATAGGAGGAGTAAGATATGAAAATTTCATCTGTCAGTGTTCGTAAAATTACGAAAGAAAATTCAAGATTGAAAGGAATAGCTTCAGTTTTAATTGATGAATCATTTGCAATTCATGATATTAGAATTATTGAAGGGGACAACGGTTTATTTATTGCAATGCCTAGTAGAAAGACTGCTACTGGGGAATATAAAGATGTATGTCATCCAATAAATCCAGAAGTTCGTAAAATGTTTGAAGATGCAATATTTGCTGAATATAATAAAGAAGAAGAATAATTATTGATTTATTAAATAAGACTATATTTTGCTATAGTCTTTTAAATTGACTTTAAAAATAATTAAATATATAATTTAATCAGTATAGAAATGAGGATAAAAAATGACTCAAAAGAATAAAAAATATATGTATATAACAATAGGAATAATAGCACTTTTAATAATAACAATAGGAATAAGTTATGCAATATGGATGATAACAAAAGAACAAACAGGAGAAAATGTCGTAAACTCATCATGTTTAAATGTAACAATGGAAGATGAAATAGATAGTATAGATTTAAAAAAGACTCAACCAATATTAGATGAAGAAGGATTAAAATTAAAACCATTTAGTTTTAAAGTAAAAAATAATTGTGAAGAATATTCGGATTATACAATAAATTTAGAAATGTTAAGTGAAACAACATTAGAAAGTAAATATGTAAAAATAGCCTTAAGTGAAAAAGGAGATAAAGGAGTAGCAACAAAATTAGATGCTTATGATGAATATAAAACATTAAAAGGAACAGGAACAAAAGAAGGAAGACAATTAAAAAGTGGAAAATTAAAACCAAGTGAAGAAAAGGACTATGAACTACGAATATGGTTAGATGAAGATGTAACAGTAGAAGATGATACAATGGGAAAAATGTATAAATCAAAAATAATAGTAGAAAGTGAAATAGGCGAAAAGCCATATACCGAAAGTATTTTAAATGGAACTGATCCAGTATTAGATGGAGGATTAATACCAATCAAAATTAATGAAGAAAATGGTCTTGTTACAAGAGCCGATGAAACAGAGAAATGGTATAGTTATAGAGAACAGAAATGGGCCAATGCCGTAATCTTAAGAGATGGAGTAGAAGATCCCGGAGCAAACGAACCAATAGATGAGAAAGATATCGAAAGTTATTTTGTATGGATTCCAAGATATCGGTATGAAATATTTGATGAAGGAAATTATACAGGGCTTGGAACCAAAGAAGATAAAGCTCAAATAATAAACATCGAATTTGAAAACAAAAATGAACCAGTAAAAAGCGGAACATCCAAAGGCCAAATGTTAACGCATCCCGCCTTTACTTCATTTAATACAAATGGTTTTTGGGCAGCTAAATTTGAAACCGGCTATGATGGAGCAACACAAAGAAGTGATGCAGAAGTAAATCCTATAGATGAAAAAGCAGCAATCGAAGCAGCAAATAAAGTCATAATAAAACCAAATGTGTATTCGTGGCGAAATATTCAAATAGCTAAAGCATATACAATAGGAAGAAATTATGAACCAACCTTAAATAGTCATATGATGAAAAATACTGAATGGGGAGCCATAGCTTATCTACAACATAGCGAATATGGAAGTCATCAAAAAGTAAAAATAAATAATAATTCTGATAATCTAACAGGCTATGCTGCTATTAAAGATCCAACAATAGGTTATACAGAAACAAATGAATTATGTAGTAATAATCCAGCAGCTTGTAATGAGTATAGTGGATCTATAAAAGGCTTTGATGGTGATTATAATACTAACTACTTCAATAAAGCTTCAGTAGCTGCAAGTACAACAAATAATTATACAGGAATTTATGATATGAGTGGAGGAGCCTGGGAATATGTAATGGGTGGAATGGATGATAATAGTACAGGTGACGGAAAAACTGGAAAATTAGCATCAGGTCGTCATAATGTTTGGAATTCAGGCTTTAATGGAATATTAACTTGTCCAACATGCGATACCTTAGAAGGAAAAGAGCCAAATATTACAACAGTAACAGAAGGAATAGAATTGCCAAGTGATGAAAGATATTATGATAAATATGATTTTAGTTATGATGCTACAATATATACTAAGAAAATATTGGGCGATGCTACAGGCGAAATGGGTCCATTCCAAATTATTTCATATAATAATAAAGAACGAATATTTAATAGTTGGTATAATGAAGAGGGTGCTTTAAATCAAGAAAATTCTCCATGGATTGAACGTGGTGGAGAATATAAAGATGGAATAGGTGCTGGAATATTTAGCTTAGGTAGAGATACTGGAAGAGCAGTTTCATTCCATACTTATCGACTTGCCCTTGCATTTTAAAAAATAAGTAATGTGTAAAAATAAAATATCAATTTATTTTGCACATTTTTTGTTAGCATAAATCACAAATAAAATGTGGTCCAAAATAATCATAATCTCTTGACTTAGGGGGGGGGTAATATTATATAATTACTTGTAGAATAGGTGATTATATGAAGCTAGAAAAGTATGTTGATAAAGATAAAAAAAGAAGAAAAGTAATATTAGTAAGTATAACAGTAATAATGTTAATAAGTGTTATAAATATATTAACATTTACTAAATATGAAAAAATAATAAAAGATAATGAAATAGATAATTTAGATATAGCCTTTTATAAAGGAAATGAAAAAGTAGATACAATGCCAACAAAAGGAAATAGTGAAGGATTAGTATTTATCGATGGTGAGTGTGATAATGGAGCAAGTATCGAATGGAATAAAGATGAATGGGCTCCATTAATAAAGAATTTAACTAAAAGTAAAACCAAGTGTACTTTATATTTTAATGATAAATATATCGATCGCGAACTAAATGGAACTGATCCAGTATTAAATAGTAAATTAATCCCAATAACAATCAGTGAAGAAAATGGTCATGTTACAAGAGCCGATGAAAAAGAAAAATGGTATGATTATGAAAATCAAAAGTGGGCTAATGCTGTAATTTTACGAGATGGCAAAAGTGATCCAGGAGCAGGAGTAGAAATATCTGAAAATGATATTGAAAGTTATTTTGTGTGGATTCCACGATATCGTTATCAAATATTTGATGAAGGAAATTATAATGGGTTAACAACTAAAACAAATAAAGTTCAAAAAATCAATGTTATATTTGAGATTAAAGATGTAAAACCTCAAACTGGAAGTAAAGAAGGAGAATGGTTAACGCATCCAACCTTTACTTCATTCAATACAAATGGGATATGGGTAGGCAAATTTGAAACTGGATATGACGGAGCAGGAAACACTGGTGCTGCTCAAGTGAATCCAGCTGATGAAAAAGCTGCAATCGAAGCAGCAAATAAGGTCATAATCAAACCAAATGTATATTCATGGCGAGGTATTCAAGTAGCTAAAGCATATACAATAGGAAGACATTATGAAACGACATTAAACAGTCATATGATGAAGAATATGGAATGGGGAGCAGTAGCCTACTTACAACATAGTGAGTATGGAAGTCATGAAAACGTTAGAATAAATAATA
>CANQSO010000037.1 GCA_947626535.1 uncultured Bacilli bacterium
AGTTACTCATTAACAATTAATTGTAAGTGTATTATACATCAAACAAGACCACTGTGCAAATAGTGATTTTAAAAAAATTAAAAATACAATTTTCTAGACACTTACAAAACTTCTTCACTTAAATTTTCACATTTTTTAATTAAAAAATGGTTAAATTATTAATCATTTTTGCTTATCAAAAAGCTTAATCCAACCCATATTTAGCCAAAATTTAACTTCATCATAAGAAGAAACTTCTTTGCTTGGCATATTTAAAATATATATTTCAATATTTTTATTATGAATTAAATTTAATATAACAACATAAGTAAGTTCTGCTATTGAACTTGACCCAATATAACCTTTAATTCCATTTTTTTCTTCATTCATTAGAAAATAAACATCAGTATTTTCTAATGCGGTATAAAAGTCTTTATAAATAATTGGTAAAGTTTTTTCATATTCAGATGGTTCAATATATTTAGGATAATCAAGAATTTCATAATTTAAATTTTTGAAATAATTTATCCAATATTCAACTTTATCTTGTAATTTACTACTTCCAGAAATAACAATTTTTTTCACTGTACACCTTCTTCTTTTTACTAATTCAACTTTTGATAATTCGTAAACTTTTTCTTTAAATCTTGGCAATTGAAATTCATCAAAATTGTGCCTAAATCAAAAACTAAAGCTTTTAATCCCTGTTCATTTCCAGAGAATTTTACTATATATTTTTTACCATCATCACACCAAACAACAAATGGTATTGTACAGCCGTTACCCAATTTATTTTTAATTTCAACAATATATTGTACTTTAATTTTACCATACAATAATATGTTTTAGAACATTTAAACACTAAAAATAATTTATTTTACATTATAAATTAAATATTATTATACTTCAAAGCAAAAACTTTTCAATAATACATAATTTTCTATTAATATTAATATTACATCACAATATACAACTTATTTTAATAATAATTATATTGATTAAACTAAAAAATTCATAATATAATTATTACGAACTTTTATATTTCGCACAAAGGCGTGCGTAAAATCCAATATGGGGCGAAATGTGGGATTCGAACCCACGCATGCCAGAGCCACAATCTGGTGTGTTAACCCCTTCACCAATTCCGCCATAAAACACATATATTGTAACAAATGATTGCTTGAATTTCAAGTCTATTGTATAATGTTTGAGGAAGTGATAAAAATGCTATTATCAGTTACGAATGATTTTATGTCTATTATTAATAGTATCAAACATTTTTTTATAAATATTTGGCAAAGTATCCAAGGATTTTTTTTAAGATACGTATCAGAACAAACTTTTAATGTTATTTTATTAGGTATAATTGCATTAATTATAATTTTAGTATTACTAGCTATAATGAATAGGAATTAATTATGGAACAAGAATTTAATAATATTATTAATGAAAACAAAATAAATAAGATAAATGATCATATTTATCTTACTAATAAACAAATTGAAGTTTTAAATAATCATCAAATTAATTATCAAGATTGTCATGATTTAAAAGAATTATTATTTTTAATGGATGATATCGATGATGAAGAAATTGATGAAATAGCTATGGATATAAGTGAATTAAATTATTATCAATACACTAATAAATAACTAATTATTAATGCTATGTTCAACTCTTGGACTATCCATTGTAAGTGGCAAGAAATTATAACCATTTTCTAATCCATATTTAATAATTTCTTCAACAGCATTAATACTAAAATCTTTAGTATCATGTTGTAATACCACTGATGAAGTACTTTTTAAACTACTTGTTACGTTTTTAATGATTTTCTTAGTATCTGTTGTTTCGCCAGCATCACCGCTTAAAACATTCCAATCAAAATACCGATATCCTTTAGCGGTTAACATTTTAGCTAAATTACTCATGATATGAGAACCACCATCATAATTTTTACTAATGGTATTTGAGCTACCTCCTGGAAATCTTACAATCATTGATTTATAACCAGTTAAATTATATATTTTATTTTGCATATTAGTTAAATCTTCAAAATAATTATCAACACTAGTATAAATATAACTATAAGAATGGGTATAACTATGAATACCTATTGTATGTCCCTCATCATATGCTCTTTTAATCATGTCATCATACCCCTTAGTAGTATTTTGACTTGTTACAAAAAATGTTGCTTTAACATTATATTTTTTTAAAACATCTAATAGCTTAGAAGTACAAGCACTTGGTCCATCATCAAAAGTTAAATAAACATTTTTAGAACCATTTTCATTTATCTCAGCCTTTTTATAAACATAGACCATTCTTTTAACATTATTTTCTAAACCAGAAGAATCTTTAATCTTATAATTTATTTCATATTCACCAGGTTCTTTATTATTTAATGAACTTTCAATTTCAATTTTATCAGTTATATCTCCATCACAATTATCAGAAGCACTAGCCCCTTGTTCAGTGTATTCCCCATCAACTGGTAAATATATTTTATCATCACCATTTAAAGTAATCACTGGTGATTCATCATCAATTTTTCTAGCATCTTTAAATATTTTTGTTTCATTACCAGAAGAATCACTTACCGAAAATAATAACCTATCACCATCTGCTTCTACTTTAACATTACTAGAAATATCACCATCATAATCATCAATAGCACTTACTTCATAACTTGGAACATTACCATTAGGACAATATTTAAAATTATCTCCCTTAACATCTAAAGTAGGAGCTTTATTATCAATTACTTTAACTACTTGATTTTTTTCTTCAATATTGCCATTATAATTAAAAACATATTTAATGTTATAATCTCCTAATTTAGATGTATCAACATTTCCTTCTTCCCTAACTTCTACTTTCTCACAAGAAAAGAAATTGCCATAACATACTCCATCATATAAATTAAATTGTTCATTCAAAGGAATTTCAATTTCCCTTTGAAAATCTTTTTCCATAAATCTTGGATACACAAGAAAAATAGTTATACCACTAAGTATCACTATTCCAATTATAATAATTGCAATTTTCCACTTCATAACTATTTCTCTCATATAACCTCACACTTTTTTATTTTAAAAGGTTTTTACAATATAATGTGGTTCATTCATTTCACTAGTTGAAACAAAACCAGCTCTTGCTTTAATAACATCAGGAATTCGATTAACAATATCAGCACAGGTAAGTAAAACGGTATCAGGTTTATCATTAACCATTTTAGTAGTCGGCTCACCAAAAATTGTCCATTCATTTATATCATATTCATCTTTAGTATAAACTTTGCCTATACATTCTACTTCAAAAACAATACCTTCTTCACAAAGTGCCGTTACTACAGCATTCATACCTCTTACCATTCCTTTATCTAAAGTAAGATTTAAAGTCGTTGAATGAAGTTCTTCATCCGTTAATATTGGTAAACATTCTTGTTTAATATTAGTGATATGTAAACCTAATTTATCATTTAGCCAACCAACAACATTCCACATATAACTTGGAAAGAATTCATTATTAGCCATTCTTCTTTCTCTTTCTTCATCACTCATATTATTATCTTTACCAATTGTTTTAGCAAATTCTTCTTCACTTAAACCAGCTCCATGAGCTTTAGCTAAAGCTATTCCATAATCTTCAACGTTATATGAAGATAAACCTTTAATTTTAGTAATTTTATTTGTAGACGCACAAAGGTTAGTAACTAAACTTCCCCAAAAAACATCTTGATAACCACAACCAGTAATTGTACAGTTATTAGCTTTAGCTAAAGTATCTAATTCTTTAAAAACATTAGGATTAGAATTAGAACCATAAAAAGCTTCTTCACAAGTCGTTATAACATTTACACCATGCTTTAAACAAACGCGACAAACATCTTCAATGTCATTTAAAGTACTCATTGTAGTTACAACAGCAACATTAGGATTAACATCATTTATTAAATCACTTAAATTAGTAACATCACTAATTTTAACATCTTTAACATCACTTTCCATAACTTCACTAATATCTTTACCTATTAAATCAGGATTAATATCTACTGCGCCAACAACAATTCCACCTTTATCATAGACAAAGCGCATGATATATTTACTCATCTTTCCACAGCCAACTTGTAAAACTTTTACCTTTTCATTCATTTATTTTACCCTCTTTCTTCTAAATTTACATTCTCTTCTTTTATTATATCACTAAATTCAATTTTAAATCTTTCAATTTCTTTTTTCTTAACATCTTCATAAATATTTTTAGCATTACATATTGCCTTATAAAAATGTTTTATCTTAACACTAGGTTCATTATCATAAAGGGCATAACTAAAAGCATTAGATACAATTGCTAGACATATATCAGGATAACGACTAGCAACTTCATATACTCTTTTATATTCATCAGTCATTTCTACAATAAAACTCATAATTTTTTCTTTAACAAAATCAGTATATTCTAATTTAACTCCATTTTGTTTTTCTAATTTAGGAATGGTACCCATTAATATTCTAACTGTTGCCGGTTTATCAGTTTCCATAACATCAACTTTTTGAAAACGTCTTAAAAAAGCCCGGTCTCTTAAAATATATGTTTCATATTCTTCAGTTGTAGTAGCTCCAATCATTTTAATACTACCACGATCTAAACCAGCCTTTAACATATTAGCAAAATCAATACCTGAATTTTCATTAGTATTTTTAT
This sequence comes from uncultured Bacilli bacterium, assembly GCA_947626535.1. GTDB lineage: Bacteria > Bacillota_I > Bacilli_A > RF39 > UBA660 > Ventrenecus. Next base: position 4,690 of record CANQSO010000037.1, read on the forward strand.
TAACTAAAACATGCGTTTCATCAATAAATAAAATCGTCTTTTGCTTTTCATCTAATTCTTTAACAAGCATCGCAATCCTGCTTTCACTTTGACCTTCCGTATTAACATATCCAAGCAATGAAGTAATATGGATTTTAATAATTTCCCAACCCTTTAAAGCATCAGGTACTAAATTATTTTGAATGCGATAAGCAAGACCTTCTACAATAGCCGTTTTACCAATACCTGGCTTACCAACTAATAAAGCACTTTTCTCCGGTGTTAATAAAGTTAAAATACACTGTTTAATTTCATCTTCACGCGCAATAGCAGGGTCAGTAATATATTCATTTTTAGTTAAGTTTTCTCCGTAGCGTTCTAACATGCTAACACTTTCATAATTCATATCATCATCTCTATTAGTAGTTTACCATAAAAAAAAGAAAAATTACAATATTTTTATAATTATCAATGTCCATAACAATTGCAAATAATATGATATAATTAATTATAGGAGTTGATTTGTATGTTTATAAATGATTTGAAATATAACAAAACTGGTAGTGATTATGAAACTGGCTATAGAATTATTTATCTTTATAAAGATAGATATAGTATTGGAGCATATTGTAAAACAATTGAAGGATTTATGATTGGTCTTGCCAAATGTGACCCAATTATTGATGAAGATGATATTCTTAAATATGTTTCTACTAAAGATTTATTAAATAGATATTTAGAATCTATAAAAGACATTGAAGGCGTTTCTTTATATAATGTAGATGGTACCTGTATTGATAAACTATACAGGCAAAACATAAAACCATTATAATCATTAGATATTTTTTAATAAAATACTCGACAACTATTATCATTTATTTGTTCACTTGGTAATTTATCAGTTTTAGTTACTCTAATAACATTTGAATCTTTAAAAACATCATCTATATCAGTATCAATATAAGATTGATATGTTTGAAAAGTAAATTCATAATAATTATCTACTAATAAATTATTGATTAAATTATTTTTTATCTTAGCTGTATAAATCTCATCATCAAGAAAACTACTTAAAGTAATATAAGAATAATCTTCTTTACTTCCCTTTATAATATCTAATACTTTATATGTTCTTACAAATTCACAAGTTAAATATTCTTTATTATTATGATAATATTTTTGTCTATTCTTTTTAATAATATTAATATTTTCTTCATTACTTTTAACTATTATTTGCGGTTCTAAATAATAGTTATATATTTTCTTTTCTTTTAAATCTAATAACATTTGATTTATTAATTCTTTAGTTATTTTAAATTCATCATATTTATAATTTAAATATACTTCATTTTCTTCTTTAGTAATTTTGGTACTCATTTTTGTTCCAATTGGATAATAATTATACATAATAACTATATTATTTAAATCATTATCAATAACATAATCACTAATATTACCAACTAAAATAATATTATTTGTAAATGGTATTTCTTCATTTAAAGTTTCCATTTCTAAATTAGGAGGATTTTGATTTATAAAAGACGTACTTGCTACTTCACTTGTGGCAAGAGCACATCCAAATCCTAACAAAACAAAACAAGTTACTAAAGAAACTAATATTTTACTTCCTCTAAATTTACGATCTAAAACAAAATCAAATAATAATTTAAAGAATATTATTCCCAGAATAAAAAGTGATACCATAACTAAATATAATCCAAAATAAGTTACCCCATGAATAATTAAATAAAGACATATTCCTAAAATCAAACCCATTCCCATTAAATACATACTTATTCCAAATAAAACCATAATAGCTAAAAATTTAAAAAATATTACTCCTAATTTAATTAATGATAAACCAAGATTATTTTCATATTCTTTTACTTCTTTTGACTTTTTTTCTTTTATTTCTTTTTTAACAACTTCTTCATTAAAATAACGTCTACCAATAAATTTACCAAAAGCAAGAATTGATAAAGCAAGATAAGCAAGTTCTAAAACAACTTTCCATATTACATAAAAAACATGATTTACGGGACTAGACAAAATATAAAAAACAGATTTACCTAATTCTTCTAATATAGCTACAGGTATATGGCATAAACTAATTAAAAAAATAACTATTACAATTTCAATTAAAATTCTAATTAATTCTTTTGTATCTTTCTGACTTAAAAACTCTAAAAATCTTTCCCCATAATTTGATACTTTTTTGCTAAAATTACCAATAATATCATTTTCTTTATAATTATTCTTTTCTCTAATTAAACCACTAGCTAATTCTTCTACATCCCCAAAATCTTTAACTGCATCTTTTTCACTTTTTCCTGATTTAATCTTTTCATCTATTAATTCTTCATATTCTTTTAAAATTCTTTCTTGTTCTTCAATATTTAAACTTTCTATATTTTCTTTTAATTTTTTTAAAAATTGTTTCTTTGTCATAACAACCCTTCTTTAATAAAAATATATATTATTTTTGTCAAAAAAGCAACCATAATTGGTTGCTTAGCAAATTTCTTAAATTGATAGAAGTGTGTTGTTAATAGGGTAGTTTTTATGTATGATTTAAGAATAATTTTTTTAAGAAACTTGCTTACTCAAAAAGGTTTTCCCTTTCTGATGTGCTTTACTATACATTCGTTAATCCAAAGTTTCAAGAAAACATTTTGACAAGTTTTGTCACATATTGTCTTATTCTGTCCGTAAAGCAATTACTGGATCTTTTTTACTAGCAATCTTAGCTGGAATCCAACCACCAATTAAAGTTAAGATTACACTTACAGTTATAAGAATTATAGCATGCAGTGGATTCATAACTGCCACATTTTCTAACTCGGTTAACTCATATAAAATTGAATTAATTGGAAAAAGAAGTAACCAAGTAATAAAAATACCAATTAATCCAGAGGTCAAACCAATAATAAAGGTTTCAGCATTAAAGACTCTCGTAATATCTTTTTTACGAGCTCCAAGACTTCTTAAAATGCCAATCTCTTTAGTTCTTTCTAATACCGAAATATACATAATAATCCCAATCATAATACAAGATACAATTAATGATATTGAACTAAAAGCCACTAAAACAAATGTAATAGCATCCATAATATTATTTGATAAGGAACTCATTAATTTAGCTTGGTCAACATAAAAAATTTTATCTTCTTCATTTTTATCTTCATTATATTCATCTAAATATTTAACAATCTTTTCTTTACTAGAAAAATCTTTAGGATGAATTTCAATCATCGATGGTTCTATATCATCACCTAAATAACCTAATATATTTTCTTTTAATTCTTTACCCTCTTTAGTTGTTAAATCAAATTTCTCACCACTCATCACATTATAATCAGCATCTTTCTGAGCTTTTACTATATCAGATTTTTTATTAATATTAATTAAATAATTCTGTAAATCATTACTATAATATATTCCGGGCTCTGTCATACTAGGATAATCATCTTTTAATCTTACAATCCCCACTACTTTTAAAATAAAATTATCTTTATTTTCATATAAACTATTTAAATCTTGTTTAGGAACATAATAATTACCAAGACTTTGATAATAATCTTTATTTAATACTAAAGTAATTTGGCTATTTAAAATATCATTAAAATTAATATTGTCATCAGTTGTATAACCTAATACTTCTAATAAATTTTTCGATACTTGATTTTTACTATCAACTTCTAAAATTACTTCTTCTTTACTAGTAGGCATTCGACCAGCAAGAATATCAAAACGTTCTTCAATAACACTTTTCTTACCTTCTAATGAATGAGGATAAGTTGTGATATTTAAGTTTGTTGCCGGAATTTGTTTAACATTTCCATCTACTTTTTGTAAAATATTTAATCCCATTGGATAGATATAATTAATTCCCATAATATCATCTTTGTTTATTTTATCAAGATAATTTACATAGTCTTTCGTTAAAACATTATTATGAACATCTTTTTCTTCAATATTCTTAATTGGAATAACATAATCAATATTAGGATAAGAATCATTTATATTCGTTTCTTCTTGCCTTGCCATGACATCTTTATCTAAATTCATACTTTGTTTACTAATCGTAATTGGTAAAGCACTTAATGCATTTTTTTCAAAAAGATCTATTTGTTCATCAAAACCATTTGATAAACTAAGAATTAAAGCAATTCCAATAATACCAATTGATGAAGCAAAAGCCGTAAGTAAAGTTCTTCCTTTTTTAGTTCTAACATTATTAAGTGATAAATGAAGTGCCGTAAAAAAGTTCATTCTAGTTTTTCTAATTTGATAAACATCTTTCTCTTCTTTTTCTTTAAGAGGATTTGAATCACTTACAATCTCACCATCTTTCATTTCAATTACCCGGTTAGCATAAGTATTAGCTAAATCATAATTATGAGTTACCATAATAACTAATTTATCTTTAGCGATTTCTTTAATTAAATTCATAATTTGCATACTAGTTTTAGAATCTAAAGCTCCAGTTGGTTCATCAGCCAAAATAATATCTGGGTCATTTGCTAAGGCTCTTGCAATAGCAACCCTTTGCATTTGTCCACCCGATAATTGGTTTGGTCTTTTATGCATATGCTCTTTTAAACCAACTTTTTTTAAAACTAGAATTGCTTTTTGTTTTCTTTTCTTAGCTGAAATACCTGATAAAGTCATACCCATTTCAACATTAGATAAAATATCCATATGACTAATCAAATTATAACTTTGAAAAATAAATCCAATACAATTATTTCGATATGAATCCCAATCCCCATCTTTAAAATATTTAGTCGATTTTTGATTGATAATTAAATTACCTTCATCGTAACGATCTAGTCCCCCAATAATATTTAAAAGAGTTGTTTTCCCAGAACCACTAGGTCCTAAAACAGCTACAAATTCATTTTTACGAAACTTAAGATTTACCCCTTTTAAAGCATGTTGTATAAAATCACCAGTCTTATAACTTTTTTTAATATTTTTTAATTCTAGCATAATTTTTTTCCTTTCTTAAATTTTTAAAAAATATATGTTTTTAAACAGTTATAACACTTTCTCACCACAAATTTATATTATAATAATCACTTGTTATCTAGTCAAACGCTTCGTAAAAATTTTACAAAAAAATTGGTATATTTTTGTTGACAAAGAATAAAAATATATATATAATCTAAATGTACTGCTTGATTAGCTCAGTCGGTAGAGCAAACGGCTGTTAACCGTTGGGTCGTAGGTTCGAGTCCTACATCAAGCGCCATAAAGAATATTAACAAACCCTTTTACTTAGGGTTTGTTCTTATTTAAAGCAATTTAATTTGCTTGGGGTTCGTGGTATTTCGCGGACGGTAAGAACTAGTTTATCCAGTTCTTATTTTTTTTGTAACACAAAAACGGAGCCATAAAAGGCTCCTTCAGGGGGCGGTTAGTATTCACGCACTTCTAAGTTTATTTGAATACTTTTACCTTTATTTTAAATCATTCAAAATTAGTTATTTAAAATAATAATTAAAAAAATTTAAAATTTTGGTAGTTGAAAAGGTAGTTAGAATTTACTTAAAACTACCTTTTTATAAATAGATGTTGAAATATTAATTATATCTTTATTATTTGTTGTTCGTTATCTTCCACTATTTCATAACCCAATTTTTCATATGTCTTTTTTCTTTTCAAAAACATATTACGAGTTTTAGCAAAATTATCATCAACATAATCATAAATTAATATTTCTTTTTTATTATCATCTTTCCTATGTAATCTTCCTGCATATTGTGTAACTCTAGTTTGTCCAGAAATAGGCATAGTCAAGAATAATACATCAAGCTTTGAATCATCGAATCCCTCACCGATATAAGAACCTGTAGCAACTATAATTTTATTACTACCAATCTCATTTATTTGATTAATTAATTCTTCATAATTTTTAAGTAATGTTTTACCTATTCCACCATAATATTTGAAAATATTATTTGTATATTTAGATAATTTATCATAAACATAATTCATAAGTTCTAATCGTTCAGTTAAGACTAAAATATTTTTTCCATTTTCATATTCTTTTTTTATATCTTTAATAATATTTTCACTACGTATTACATCTTTTGCTATTAAATCATTAATTTCATTTAATTCATAATTATCAACATTAGGATTAGTAAAATTTAAATGACTTTTCTTCACAATTACTTTCATTGGTATATTAAGTTCTTTATTAAATTTTAAACTATCTACTTTATATCTAATATCACCGCATTGCATTTTTATGATAGGAGTATGTCCGTTTTCTCTTTCAGGCGTAGCAGAAATTCCGTAAACATATCTAGCATTCCCCGTATTTATTGCTTGCTCAAAAGTATATGCTGCTGTATGATGACACTCATCGATAATAATCATCCCATAATTTTTTACAATATCTAGTACTTCGCCATTATTCCATAATGATTTTATACTAGCTACATCAATCACATTAGTAATATTCCTTTTTTTACTACTTATTTCTCCAACTTCTTCTACATTTAAAAATTCTTTTATTCTATCTTTCCATTGATTAAGTAGTTGCAATTTATTTACTAAAATTAAAGTATTAACTTTACGTTCTTCTATTATTTTACATCCAATAACAGTTTTACCAAATCCTGTGGGTGCACATAATATCCCATTGTCATACTTTAGTAAATTATCAAGTGCTAGTTGTTGTTCATCTCTTAATCTTCCATTAAAAACAATATCAATTTTATTTCCTTTAAAACGCATATCTGTCTTTATTATTTTGACATTATTCTTTTTGCATAAACTTTCTAAATATTCATATGTTCCTCTTGGCAATTTCAAATATTTATCATCTTCTTTACTACAATCAATTACCATTGGAATATTATATACTGACATTCTTAACTTTTGTTTTTTGTAAAACTCAGGATTGGCAAAAGTAGCAAGTCTTCTAAAACTGTTTTTAACAACTCCACTAAGATTAGCTTTATCAATATATACCATATCATTTAAAATTACCTTGATACTTTTAGGGTATTCTATATTATTTTTGCATTTTGCTATTACTTCTTTTTTCATATCAACTACTTCATGACCTATATCGATAGTTTCATTAGATAGTTTTTCAATTTTTTCAAAAATTTCTTTTTCAGTTAATTTATGAATAGAATTTAAATACTGTATTTGATTATCAATTTTAATAAAATTTCTATCAACAAATAATGTATTTCCATATTTAGACGGTTCATTTTGAAATGGTAATGCGATTAGATTTCCATACCCACCTTTTGGTAAGGTATCTTGATTAGGAAACATCCTATCAAATGATGAAATAGAAATATTCGATATTTCCATAGTTTTAGACAATAATAAACTACCTAATTTTCGTGCTGTTAATGCTTTAATATTTATATCAAAAAAAATCCAAATATGAATTCCATTTCCTGATCTACTGCGTTCTATAGCAATTGGTATTTTATATTCATCACAGATACTAGTGAATGCTAATACGTCACTTTTAATATCATTATTAGTATTTAAATCACTATTTGCACAGTGGTCTTATTAAGGATTTGGATTATTAAAAAAGTCTCTATATTTTAATTCAATAT